>LFTM01000137.1 GCA_001513505.1 Clostridiales bacterium DTU092
CATCTACCCTCAGGGTTAATTTCTGCTGTGAACAGGAAACAACACTTATCCCCGGTATACTGATTGTTTTGTCATCAATGGGGAAACTATATCCCCTATAATTGATGACAATCGTCTTCCGGGTTGAAAAACGGCCTTTTAAATCGTCAAGGTTGCCGTCATAAAGAATCTGACCCCTGCCTATCAGTAAAATCCTGTTTGCCAGGGCTTCAATATCGCTCATATCATGTGTTGTCAGAATAACGGTAACATTCTTTTCCCGGTTAATGGTTTTTATAAACTGCCTGACCGCAATTTTGGATCCGGCATCAAGCCCTATTGTGGATTCATCTAAAAAAAGAATTTTGGGATTATGAAGCAATGATGCGCCTAACTCACACCTCATACGCTGGCCAAGGCTTAACTGGCGGACGGGTGTGTTAATGATATCCTTTAGTTCAAGGGTACAAATAAGCAAATCGAGATTGTTTAAATAATCTTTACGGGGGATTTTGTATATATCCCTGAGAAGTTCATATGAGTCGATTACAGGAACATCCCACCACAGCTGGGTTCTCTGACCGAATACCACTCCGATATTCCTGACATGGGGTATTCTTTCCTTCCAGGGAACACGTCCCATAATTGTGCATCTTCCACTGTCCGGTACCAGTATTCCGCTCATAATCTTTATTGTTGTGGATTTACCCGCACCGTTAGGACCTATATATCCTACTATTTCCCCGGTATCAACGGTGAAGGATACATCTTTTAGTGCCTCCACCGTATCATATTTCCGGTAGAACAGAGACTTGGCTGCCTGCCTTAAACCGGATGTACGTCTTGCAACCTTAAACGTCTTGTATAAACCTGAAACCTTTATTTGGGGCATTATTGATTGTACCTCCTGAATGTTATTTGACCTGTATTATTTTTGTATATCACATTTGCTTGATGTAAAGGATGCTTTTAGTGAAAAGAATATTCAAACTATAATGATAA
>LFTM01000003.1 GCA_001513505.1 Clostridiales bacterium DTU092
TTTATTCTGTGAAGGTTCCAAAGACATGGTATATAACTACCGATGAAATAAAGGAATTTCTGCACTATAACAATCTGGAAGAACTAAACACACAAAAATATAAAGAACTATATGAGATACGGCTTGATTACCCCAATGTGATCCAAACCATGAAGAACTGCAGATTTCCTGAGGGAATAATAAAAAGCCTGTCCATGGCTTTGGACGATTTTGGTGATACTCCTTTGATTGTCCGAAGTTCAAGCCTTCTTGAGGACCAGGAAGGAGCGGCTTTTTCCGGAAAATACAAAAGCTTGTTTTTGGCTAATCAAGGTACCAAAAAGGAACGGTTGGAAGCGTTAATGAATGCGATTGTTGAAGTATATGCTTCAATGTATTCTCCGGATTCCATCCAATATCGGGCGGAACGGGGCATGCTTGATTTTCCGGAAGAAATGGGAATTATGATTCAGGAGGTAGTGGGGACTAAAATCGGGCATTATTATTTCCCACTCTATTCGGGTGTTGCATTCAGTAACAATGAGTTTCGCTGGTCTCCCAGAATCAAACGGGAAGATGGTCTGATCCGCCTGGTAATGGGACTGGGCACACGAGCTGTTGACCGGGTAAGTGATGATTTTCCGGTATTGGTTTCCCCGGGGCAGCCAAATCTGAAGGTGAATATTGCGCCTGACGAAGTGAAGCATTCTTCACAGAAAAAAATAGATTTGATTAATTTAAAGAAAAATGTATTTGAAACCGTTGAAATTGAAACGCTTCTAAAGGAATTTGGGGAAGAAATTCCTAAAATTCATCGCATTGTGTCGGTATACAAACAGGATTACATAAGTAAACCTCTGGCCTTTGATATTGACTTTCAGAAGGATGAATTGGTTGTAACATTCGATGGGCTTATTTCTGATACACCTTTCATTAAAAAGGTCGATCATATTCTGAAAAAGTTAAGAGAAGAGCTGGGTACTCCGGTAGATATAGAATTTGCTTCGGACGGGGAGCATTTTTACCTTTTACAGTGTCGGCCGCAGAGTTATGGTGCAGCCCATTCACCTGAGCCGATCCCAAAGGACATTGAGTCTAGGGACATTATTTTTTCTGCCGATAAATATATCTCCAATGGGATTATTTCAGATATCTCCTATATAGTTTATGTAGATCCTGAGGCATACAGTCAGGTTCAGGAATTTGATGATTTTATAAACATTGGAAGAGCTGTGGGACAGTTGAATTCCTTACTCCCCAAACGCCGTTTCATCCTCATAGGGCCCGGACGCTGGGGCAGCAGGGGAGATGTCAAGCTGGGCGTACAGGTGCGCTATTCAGATATCAATAATACGGCTGCCCTTATTGAGGTGGCGCATAGAAAAGCGGGATATGTGCCCGAGCTTTCTT
Source organism: Clostridiales bacterium DTU092 (assembly GCA_001513505.1). GTDB lineage: Bacteria > Bacillota > Clostridia > Caldicoprobacterales > Caldicoprobacteraceae > DTU074. The sequence goes on from LFTM01000003.1 coordinate 1,390, forward strand.
TCGGGACTCACTTTTTTCAGGATTTGGTTGAAGCCGATATCCGATACCTGCCCCTATACCCTGATGACGATAATGTAATTTTTAACGAAAGATTTTTGACAGGTTCAGAGAATATGCTGCCAAAGTTACTGCCGCAATGGGACTATCTGAAGGATGTTGTTAGGGTTATTGATGTGATGAAGGCATCTCAAGGTAGAGTATTAAAGATCGTTATGAATGCAGATCTGGAAGAGGCCATTGGCTATTTAGAGTCACCTTCAGAACGGAGTGCCGAGTCATATGAACAAATCGTTAAACCTGAAAAGATAGAAAAAGATAAAGAATTTCACTATGATGACAGATATTGGCGATGGCGTTACCATATGGCAGAGCGCATAGCCGCAAACCTTGAACCAAAGCGTTTTGGAGTTAAGGGGATGTATGTATTTGGAAGTACAAATAATGGTACGGCAGGTCCAGGCAGTGACATTGATTTACTTGTCCATTTTGACGGCACTGAAAGACAAAAGGAAGAGCTTTTGCAGTGGTTGCAGGGATGGAGTTTGTGTCTGGCAGAGATGAATTACCAGAAAACAGGGTATTTATCAGATGGGCTGCTGGACGTGCATCTCATAACCGATGAGGACATCGCCAAAAAAACAGCTTTTGCTGCCAAAATCGGTGCAGTTACAGATCCGGCCCAGCCTTTGAAACTAAAGGATACTGAGGAACGGTAAAGCGTATGTTTCAAAAGGTTAGTGTAAAATTACTCTGGGGAAAAAACAAACAAATAAAAGAAAAGAGTATCTCCTCTG
>LFTM01000002.1 GCA_001513505.1 Clostridiales bacterium DTU092
CCATAACTGCAGCGATACAGGGAACAAACAGGGTAATGGCAATCAACGCTATCAATATCTGTGAAGGGTTGAGCATTCCCCTGGATACCATATCGTTTAATCCTGCTGCTCCGAAGTCCCTGCGAATTATGCCCATGATAAAGGCGACGGCCGTTTCTTTCGGGAGCTTCAGAAAACCTTCCGTGATAGGTGCAAAAGCGTTGGATATCACATCCAGAATTCCTGTATACTGAAGCACCGTGATTATTGCAGCTCCGAGGACGAAAAGAGGACCGGCCTCCAGAATAAACGCCTTTGATTTGATGTATGTCTTTTTTAATACATTTACCGGTCTCGGAATGCGGAGGGGTGGGAGGTCGATCATCAGATCGGTGGATTTACCCGGTAAAATCTTGTTTAAAATGGTCCCCGACAATACAAAGACCAGTAATATAACGAATACGTACATGAGAATCATCCTGGCACCCAGAGGTGCGATAAGGCCGGCTATAACACCCAGCTGAGCAGAGCAGGGTATTGTTAGGCCCAGAAGGGCGGTTGCAATGAACCTTTCCCGTTTAGATCCCAGCACCCTGGTGGTGATTGTGGCCATTGTAACGCAGCCGAAACCTAGAATTATGGGAATGATAGCGCGTCCGTTCAAGCCAATTGAATTAAGGCTGCGGTCAGTAAGCACTGCAACCCTGGGAAGGTATCCCGAATCCTCCATAATGGACAGCACAAAGTAAAACCCTACTACAAGAGGCAGTAAAAGACCGAACACATATATGGGTGCCATGGTCAAAACCCCGAACTCACCGATAAGGAACTGACCTAAAAAGCTGTCCATACCAATAAGGGGTTCAAGGAGGTTTACGATGAAGTTATAATAATATTCGCCCATTATAATCTCTTCGGTCCATTCCACCACAGTTTGGGCAATAAATTCTCCTACAAATTTATAGGTAAGCCAGAGGACGACTGCCAGTACGGGGAATCCTACGATTGGAGACAGCAGCCATCTTCCTAATTTTATTGAGAAGGAAGCTTCCTTATTTGTGTGTTGCACAACTTTATCGGTTATTTGGTTTACTCTTGCCCGTCTTGCCTCATATATCTTTTCCCGCATACCTTCGGTTTGGCTAATGTTATGTCTTTCAAGGATGTTTTCATCCTCTTCCAGTACTAACAGAGCTTCAGAGTCTTCATCCACTAGGCTGCGGACCTTTGGCAGATGTTCCATTACTATTGGTATACGGTTTCCGACTCGTGCATGATCCAATGCTTTCTTTAACTCTTCTAAACCTTCTCCTTTGATAATAGTGGTTGGGATAACAGGGACACCCAGCTGGTGTGACAGCTCGTCCACGTCTATTTGTATACCGTTCTTCCTGACTTCGTCCATCATGTTCAGAGCTACTACAACAGGTTTCCCCATATCAATGATCTGCTGTGTTAAGAAAAGATCCCGCTCAATATGTAGGGCGTCCACTACGTTTAAAATGACATCGGCATAAAGGATAACATCTCTGGCTACCCGTTCTTCGTCATTAAATGAGGATACCCCATATACACCCGGAGTATCCATAACAACCATATCATTATATCTCCCGGAACTGATATCTACAGTCGTCCCCGGGAAATTTGATACATCCACATATATACCTGTAAGTGCATTAAAGAAAAGGGACTTTCCTACGTTGGGATTTCCTACAAGAACAAGTTTTCGAGCGCCTTTGTTTATATCTATCTGCTCCGTCAAATTATGGCATTGCACTGCTGTGACCTCCTTGGATATTTTAAATTAAATTTTGCTTCGATTATATTAACTGGATTCCTATTTTTTTGGCCAATCCTCTGCCAATAGCGATCTCCTGCATTTTGTTTTGAATAATAACGGGACCACCAGGCAGTTTACCTGCGCAAGTCAACTCAGCCCCTTTATATATACCTAAACGTATTGCCTGATTACTTATATCGCGATCTGCTATAGATACTACCTGAAACCTTTGTCCATTGGATGCTTGATCAAGAGTCATTTTTCCGGCCTCCTTCAATAACGATAATCATTCTCAATAAAATTGTTAATAAAAAAAACAATATCTATTTCTTCTATGTTTATTTTAATGGAAATGAGAATCATTGTCAACTAGTATTTGAACAGATGAGCAGATAAGTGTTTCATTTTAACTTACAATTAAGGCTGTGGAATAAGATCTTAACCAATTCTTGTAAATGTTCGCATGTTG
>LFTM01000133.1 GCA_001513505.1 Clostridiales bacterium DTU092
GGGGGAAAAGGTTGATTATTATTTTGAAGAACAGGGCTCCTTTTTTCAAAATTTAGATACTGCCATACAACCGTTTAAGGAAGATAAGAATATAATCATAATTTCTTCCGATATACCGATGATCACCAGTCAGGTGATTGATGATTTCATAAACAGATGTGCTGATAAGGATGCGGATTTGTGTTATCCTATTGTGGATAAAAAAACAAATCAAAGCATGTTTCCGGGGTTTAACAGGACATATGTAAAACTTAAGGAAGGCTCATTTACCGGGGGCAATATTTTTTACATAAATCCGCGGGTTATAGACTCGTGCCGTGATTTTGTCATAAAGCTTATAGACTACCGGAAGACTCCTTGGAAGACGGCAGGGCTTTTGGGAATGGACCTGCTTACCATGCTTATACTTGGAAGACTGCCTATTTCATATATAGAAAAACGTTTCTCAGATCTGTTGAATATTAAAGCTGTGGCTGTCATATCTCCATTTCCCCAACTGGCTAATGATGTGGACAAACCCAGTGATATAGAAATGGTGGAAAAATATCTTTCATGTGACTAAAAAACGAAAAAATGTCAATACTTCTAAATAGTCAACTGATTTATTTCCAATCAATAATGCTATTTGGGGGTATTGACGATGAAACATACAAAACGCAGTCTGTATTTATCATTGGGTTTGATAATACTTTTCTTATTTATTTCAGGGATGACTTTTAACCAGCCGGAACATGAGTATATTCGTTTTCATGTTATAGCCAACAGCGATTCGCCTGAGGATCAGGAGTTGAAGTTAAGAGTAAGGGATAGACTTATTGAAAGATTTGGCTCGGAATTAAACAACGTTGATTCAATAGAACAGGGCAGACAGAAGATTGGTGAAAACCTTTTGGAAATAAAGGATGTGGCTTTACAGGAGATAAAGAGAAGCGGTGCTAACTACCCTGTAGAGGTGATGTTTGGACGGTTTCCATTTCCAACAAAGGTATACGGGAATCTTGTGCTGCCTGCAGGTGAATATGAGGCCTTAAAAGTAGTTATAGGCCGGGGGAAAGGTGCTAACTGGTGGTGCGTCATGTTTCCGCCCCTGTGCTTTGTAGATATAAGCCATGGAGTTGTCCATGAGTCCCAATCCCGGATACAGGATGAAGGGATTGAGCTGCACCAACGGGAAGAGTATGAACAGGATCAGGAAAACTCGGAGCCCTTAGGTCAAAAAACCGGATACAACGATCGGACAGATCAAGGTGTAAGACAGGTGGAATACAGATGGAAAATCCTTGAGTGGCTGAACGGGTCAAGGGAAAAAGTGGAAAACCTGTTATGGTTCTTTAAACATTAAAAAAGATAGTAAGTAATCAGGGTGCGACAGCACCCTTTTTTTTATGAATAAATTATGTATATCAGACGGTTTTTAACAATCAGGAGGTTGCACCACCGATAACAAGGAATAATTTTACATAATTTGACGGGTATAATCAGTTTTGGGTTAACAAAAAATATAACAGAAGCCATATGCCAGAAAGGGAGATTATATGAAGCATAAAGGGATGCTCTCTGTTATAACGGTTGTGTTAACCCTGATTATTTGTGGGATTATGTTGGCTGATTACCGGTTTGATGATAATCAAGCTGTTGAAACCATACTGTATTGGGGTACCACTGGTGGCAAAGTTTCGGAAGTACAGAGCAAGCTGAGACAGTGGGGATACTATGATGGTCCTATTGATGGAATATATGGAGCCAAGACTTTCGAGGCAGTCAAATTGTTTCAAAGAAAAAATGGGTTAAAGGTAGATGGGGTGGTTGGTCCTCAGACAGCTGCAGCTATGGGTATTACCTTGAGCGGTACGGGTTCAGGTCAGAATTATCAGCCATCAAGAGGTGGCGGCACAGCCAGCGGTGGTGATGTATATCTGTTGGCCAGAGCCGTACATGGGGAGGCCAGAGGAGAACCATATATCGGTAAGGTGGCGGTAGCAGCCGTTATTTTGAACCGGGTTAAGCATCCTTCCTTCCCCAACACTATAGCAGGGGTAATTTATCAGCCGGGTGCTTTTACAGCGGTGTCGGACGGTCAGATTAACCTGGCGCCTGATGAAGAGTCACTGCGGGCCGCCAGAGATGCATTAAATGGCTGGGATCCAACTTACGGTGCCCTTTATTACTACAATCCGGCCAAGGCTACCAGCAGTTGGATATGGTCACGACCGGTTCATATCGTTATAGGAAAGCATAGATTTGCTAAGTAGGGATCTCACAACAGGATGGGAGGAAAATAAATGATAACCAGATGGATACTTCCTGTAATTTTGGCTATAGCCCTGATAGCTGTTGGGTTATGGGGATATAACCAGTATCAGCAGAACATGGAATATCGTAACTATATGGAGAATCTGTACCAGAAGTCTTTTTATGAACTGGTGGGACAGGTTGGTGATATTGAGACCAAACTTTCCAAGCTGATGGTAAGCGGTGATCAGGCACAGAGCATGATCATATTGTCGGATGTATGGCGACAGGCCGATGCTGCCCAGATAAACCTGGGACAACTGCCGTTGGGACATCTGGCATTGGTAAGGACATCAAAGTTTATGAATCAACTGGCGGATTACTGTTATTATTTGACAAAGAAGACCGGGCAGGCTCAAACACTTTCTGTGGAAGAAATGAAGAATATTGGAGAGCTTTACAACAACTGTACAAAGTTAAACGGAGAACTCAAGGTACTGGTAGACAGTATCAACTCAGGAGGGGTAAGATGGGGTGAAATCCGTCAGGCCAAGGTAAAAGCTGAACTCAATGAGGATTCTGAAAATGTGATTGTAAAGCAGTTTACAAAAATCGAAAGAACCGGGATTGATTATCCCACATTAATATATGACGGGCCTTTCTCGGAAACGCTTCAGCAAAGACGGGATATCCGTATAAAGGGCGAAGCCATTGATCAAAAACAAGCCCAGGAAATTGCTGCTTCGTTTGTGGGCAAGGAGAAAGTAGCGGAAGTCAAAAACGGGCCTCAAACCACGGCTGATATTGAAACGTGGGGTGTATACATACGCAAAAAAGATGAAGAGGGTTCTATATTTGTTTCGGTTAGCAAAAGAGGCGGTAAAGTAGTAAACATGATCTCCGATGAGACGGTGAAGGACTCCAAAATATCACTTGATGAAGCCCAACGCAATGCTGAGAAATTTCTGGAAGAAAAGGGCTTTAAGTCTATGGTGCCGACCTATAGCCAGCGCTTCGATGGCACATTGGTTATCAACTATGTGTATAAGCAGGATGATGTCATTGTATATCCGGACCTGATAAAGGTTAAAGTTTCATTGGAAGACGGAGATATTATTGGTTTTGATGCCCGTAACTATTATATTGCCCATAGAGAACGGGATATAGAACAGCCCCGGTTATCCATTTCAGAGGCCCGAAAGCTGGTAAGTCCCAACTTGAAAATTAATTCTGAAGCCATAGCCATCATTCCCACCGAGTCGGGACACGAAAAGCTGTGCTACGAGTTTAAAGGAGAATACGGTGGAGATAACTTCATAGTTTATTTGGATGCAAATAGTGGGAAAGAAGTTAATATATTGAAGATTATTATTGATGAAAACGGTTCTTTGACTGTTTAATGCCAATGTAACCAGCTTTTTTATAGCATAGAGGAATAATGTCGGGGAATAATATATTCTGCCGGAGGATATAAAATGTCTTTCCGGTAAAGGAGGTATTTCTATGGCTAGAAACCGCGGAATAATGTCCGAAAAGCTTAAGGAGGAAATTGCCAAAGAGCTGGGAGTGTATAATATAGTTAAGAATCAGGGTTGGGGCGATGTAACTTCCCGGGATTGCGGCAATATGGTGGCCAAAGCAATCGAAATTGCTGAAAGGAGTATCAACAAGGTTAAATAGCCGGATAATACCATCGAAGCGGAGGCTTAAGCCTCCGCTTCGATTTTACCGATCTGTCAAATTAAATAAAATATTATTGGAGCGTTGAATTATAGCCGTCTGCATAGTAGAATATATCTATATATAGTTAAAAGGGTAAAGAGGAGGATAAAAGAATGCCTGAAAAATTGAAACTTGCCCTTCTTTTTGGCGGCCAATCGGGCGAGCATGAGGTTTCCCTGATGTCGTGCACATCAATCGCAAAAAACATTGATCCAAATAAATATGATGTCTACTATATTGGAATAACCAAATCAGGTAAGTGGCATTTGTTTGAGGGAAATCTGGATGATATACAAAGCGGAGAATGGGAGAAAAGTTCGAAGCCGATTGTATTTCCCGGCGATCCTTCCTATCAAGGCTTTTTTCTTATAGAAGATCCTTCAAATATCTATCCGGTAGATGTGGTTTTTCCGGTAATGCATGGCCCACATGCAGAGGACGGTACAATACAGGGGTTACTGGAGCTGGCAAACATTCCGTATGTTGGGTGTGGTGTAATGGCTTCCGCTGTGGCCATGGACAAGGCAATGGCAAAGGCTGTTTTTGCAAGTCATGGATTGCCTCAGGGCGAGTATCTTGTAGTACAAAGGCATGAGTTTGAGTCAAATCAGCAACAGGTGTTAAACCGGATCGAATCGGTTATTGGGTATCCATGTTTCATTAAACCTGTAAACATGGGATCCAGCGTTGGAATTACAAAGGCGCATAACAGGCAGCAGCTTGCTGAGGGTTTACAGCATGCGGGCGAATATGACAGAAAGCTTCTGGTTGAAGCTTTTATCAATGGCAGGGAAATAGAATGTTCCGTTTTAGGCAATAATTATCCCGAGGCTTCCATAGTCGGGGAGATAATACCATGTAACGAATTTTACGATTATAACGCAAAATACTATGATGATGGAAAATCAGCACTTATAATTCCAGCTGAACTTCCGGAGGAAAAGGCAGAGGAGATTCGCCAGCTGGCGATAAAGGTTTATAAAGCCCTTGATTGCAGCGGAATGGCCAGAATTGATTTCTTTGTTGAAAGGGATACCCAGAAGGTTTATGTAAATGAAGCAAATACCATACCGGGGTTTACCAGGATAAGTATGTATCCCAAACTCTGGGAAGCCACCGGCATACCCTATTCAGATTTAATAGATTGTCTTATTCAGCTTGCCATAGAACGGTTTAAGGAGAAGCATTCCGGTGGAAAGGAGCTCTTACAATATGGATAACAGACCAATAGGGGTTTTTGATTCAGGGCTCGGTGGACTTACGGTAATGAAGGAGCTGATGGCACAGCTCCCCAATGAAAATATTGTATATTTTGGCGATACGGCACGGCTGCCTTATGGTACACGTTCCAAGGAGACAATCATCAAATACTCCATGCAGTGTATCCGTTTTCTTTTGAGCAAAGGCATAAAGGCAGTGGTGATTGCATGTAATACCGCAAGCTCTATGGCTATACAGGCTGTACGGGAAACCTTTGATATACCAATAATTGGCGTTATTGAACCCGGTGCCGAGGCTGCTGCTAAAGCTACACGAAATAACAAGGTTGGTATAATCGGGACACAGGCCACGGTGAAAAGCGGGGCTTATCCGACGGCTTTAAAAAAGTTAAACCCGGACATACAGACTTGCGGAGTCGCCTGCCCGCTATTTGTCCCTATTGTAGAAGAGGGCTGGAGCGATACGGAAATTGCTTATCTTACTGCAAGGCGATATTTAAATGATTTGAAATCATGGGAAGCCGATACTGTCATACTCGGGTGTACCCATTATCCGTTATTGATAAATACCATTTCAAAGGTTATGGGGCCTGAGGTCACCCTGATTAATCCTGCTGCAGACACGGCAAGACAGGTAAAGCAGATGCTGACTGAAAAGGATATGCTGCGGGAGAATAAAGACGTGGGTGTGTATCAATACTATTTAAGTGATTTCAGTCAAAGTTTTAAACAAATAGGAAGTAATTTTTTGAATAAGAATATAGAATATGCGGAAAAGATTGACATTGAAAATTACTAGGCTTATAGTTGATTTCTTCCGTTGTTCATCATTATACCAGTTTAAAAAGGAGGGTGAAAAAATGAGGATAACCTGGTTAGGGCATGCTTGTTTTAAACTGACGTCGGATTCCGGTGTTTCTGTTATTACGGACCCTTTCGATGAAAGGGTGGGTTATGACCTTCCTAAGGAATCAGCGGATATTGTTACTGTAAGCCATCAGCATTACGACCACAATTATATTGAGGCCGTTGAAGGCTCACCCCAGGTTATTGATAAGGCGGGGGACTTTTCCATCAAGGCTATTTCTATTAAAGGAATTAAAAGTTATCATGATGACAAAAGCGGTAGTGAGAGAGGTAGCAATATAATCTACAAAATTGAGATGGACGGAATAAAAATTTGCCATTGTGGTGACTTGGGTCATTCTCTCACCCGGGAGCAGGCTGACCAACTGGGGGATGTGGATGTGCTGCTTGTGCCGGTAGGAGGTACATATACCGTTGATGCCAAAACCGCAGCGGACATTGTCGGTGTGTTGAATCCATCTTTGATCATACCCATGCATTTTAAAACCGACAGAATTGATTTCCCCATAGATGGTGTAGATAAGTTCCTGGAGATTATGGGAGAAGGCACCAAAATGAACACCAACACTCTTGAGGTTACAGAACAGGATATTCAGGAGAAAGGAACCAGGGTTGTTGTATTGGATTATAAAAAGTAAATTTTGTATTTTACTGAAAATGTTTGGATTTACAGCATATAGCCATCATCAAAGCGTACCACATATATTTGAAGAATATTATTCCAGCCACGGAGCTTTAAGGTGGCCTCCATAATATTTTTCATATTTTATCAGCATAATGCTGAAGAATATTATTTCAGCCGCTGGTACTCCAAAGCTAAAAGCCTGTAATACTTGCTCCGGGGCCTTCATCAAACTCGCTTCGCTCAGACAGTGATTCGGCCTAATCCTCCGCTGCGCTAACAGGCTCTAAGCTTTTCCGCAAGGCGGCTTCCATAATTATATTATAATTTGCGATGATGTGGCCAGGACGCTAAAAAATCCTTGACAATATGCTGAAATGATGTATAAAATTGATGGTTGTAGTAAGATTATGTTGAAAAATGTTCGGAGGGGGATAAGGTGGCTAAATATATTTTTATCACCGGAGGTGTGGTGTCTTCTCTAGGGAAAGGGATTACCGCTGCGTCTTTGGGAAGGTTGTTAAAAAGCAGGGGGTTGAAGGTTTCTATCCAGAAATTCGACCCCTATATTAATGTTGATCCCGGCACTATGAGCCCATACCAGCATGGAGAAGTTTTTGTCACCGAGGATGGTGCTGAAACCGATCTGGATTTAGGGCATTATGAGCGTTTTATCGATGAAAATCTGAACAGAAATAACAATATAACCGCCGGAAAAATTTACTGGTCGATTATAACCAAGGAACGCCGCGGCGATTATCTTGGCGGCACTGTTCAGGTAATTCCTCATGTCACAAATGAGATAAAAAAGAGGATATTCCAGGTGGCCGAGGATACGGACGTAGATGTGATAATTACGGAAATTGGCGGTACTGTAGGTGACATAGAAAGCCTGCCGTTTTTGGAGGCCATTCGTCAGATCAAATGGGAAGTACCGCCTGACAGTTGTATGTATATTCACGTGACGCTGGTACCGTTTTTAAGCAAAACGGGAGAGATTAAAACCAAACCGACTCAACACAGCGTTAAGGAGCTGCGCAGCATTGGTATCCAGCCAGACATAATCGTATGCCGCACCCAAAAGGAATTGGACCGTGAGATTAGAGAAAAAATTGGGCTGTTCTGTAACGTAGAAGCCAGACAGGTAGTTCAGAATTTAGACGCTGATAATCTTTATGAAGTTCCCCTGATGCTAAAGAGGGAAGGGCTGGATGATCTTGTAATTGAGAAGTTGAAATTGGATTGCGGACAGGCTGACATGGCAGAATGGTGTGAGATGGTTGAGCATATGAATAATCTCAAGAGCAAGGTCACAATTGCCCTGGTTGGTAAATATGTTGAGCTTCATGATGCATATCTTAGTGTGGCTGAAGCCCTGTATCATGGTGGGATGCCTCATGATATAGAAGTCGAGATTAAATGGATCCAATCTGAAGAGTTGGATAAAGATAATATTGATTCATTCTTATCGGATGTGGATGGTATTTTGGTACCGGGAGGATTTGGAGAACGGGGTATTGACGGAAAGATATATGCAAGCCAGTACGCAAGAGAGAATAAAATCCCATATTTCGGTATATGCCTTGGGATGCAGCTTGCAATTGTTGAATTTGCCCGTAATGTTGCCGGGTTGGAAGATGCACACAGTACTGAGTTTAAACCACATACGCCGTATCCTGTAATTGATCTTTCTCCAGACCAAAAGGATATAGAAAAAATAGGTGGTACCATGAGGCTGGGTGTTTATCCCTGCAAAACTCTTGAAAATACACTGATTAGAAAAGCCTACGGTCAGGAAATAATTTTCGAGAGACACCGTCACAGATATGAGTTCAACAATAGTTTTATGGATATACTTACTTCACAGGGTTTGATTGTATCAGGTTTTTCACCGGATATGAGATTGGTGGAGTCGGTTGAACTGGCAGGGCACCCCTGGTTTGTAGGTGTACAGTTTCATCCCGAGTTTAAGTCAAGACCCAACAGGCCTCATCCTTTGTTCAGGGATTTTATTGGTGCAGCTGTTAAGTATAAAAATAAAAAACGCGCTAATGAATAGGACGAATTAACTAGAATATATAAATTTTTCCTTTTTTATTCAACTCTACTAATTTTAAGTAGGGTTTTTTTGTAGATTTTATTGTTGACTACAAAGGTCATTTGAAGTATTATAATATTGAACCTACACACGATACCATATAATATGGGTACCCTTGGATGCCTATCAAATCTGCCTTCTCACTTTTTGGGAAGATCGTTTATATACAAAAGCATTTATACTTATTCATTTTGCTTTTGTTAATTTGAACAGCGTTCCATTGAGGTAAAAAAATTAAACATGCGTGGCTTTTGGGGAACAGGGCGTCGGGCGTAATAAACTATTTGAGCTTGGTTTGTGCATATTATGCACACAATATTTGGGTAACATAAAAACAACCGGGTTGATTTGTTGCATTATGGTTGATAAATAAGTATGAAAGATGGTAAGCTGGCAATAATATGTAGAAGAAACACATTCTCATCAATCTTCAACACCAGTATTCCTGTACCCAGTGTAAGGGATTTATTTAAAAAGACATTGAAGAGTTCAGATATATGTGATATAAGACTGCTTTTCAAGCGAAAAATCATGTTCTGAGTAAAAAATAGTATAGAAAGCGAGGAAATGATGTTGGATCTGAATAATCTGGAAAATAATACTATTGTGGAATTGAGAGAGTTTGCTAAAGAAATGGGAATAAAAAGTGTTACACGGTATAGAAAAGCCGAACTTATTCAACTTATACAGGATAAGTTGAAGGAAATGGCTGAGATACAGCAACGGGAATGGTTTGAAAAGAATCGGGCGCAGGAGGATGTACAGTCGGAAAAGGAACCGGATCAGGGTATGGAGCAGGAGCCAAAACCGGCCAGAAGAGGGCGTCCGAGAAAAAAAGATGTTCAGGCTGTGCAGCAGGAGGAAGCAGACAAGAAAACTTCTGAACAGCTGCAGCTGCTTGAACAGGAATCTGTCCAGCGGGAAGAAGCGGACAGTACCGAACCAATGGAGCAGGCGCCACAAACTAAGCGTTTACATGTTGTTAAGACCGGTGATGCCGGGGACAGGTTGCAGGAAAAGCAGTATGAAGAAAAAGATACTGCCGATTCTCAGGAAGAGCTGGTGGGAGAAGTCACAGATGATAAAGACAAAAAAGAGCAATTCCAGATCAGCGACAGGGATGATTATGAAAGGCAGGTCGCTTTTGCCCGGAAGTATTATAACACCTCAAATCCTGCTGTACCAATACTGCTGAATACCGGAGAGTGCGGAGACGCAAAAGGTGTTCTGGAGGTGCTGCCTGACGGTTACGGTTTCTTACGTTCTGACAATTATATGTCGGGACCAAGGGATGTATACGTATCCCAATCACAGATTCGTCGGTTTAATCTTAAAACCGGAGATCTTGTTGAAGGTAAAACACGTCCTGCTAAGGAAGGGGAAAAATTTCAGGCTCTTCTCTATGTAACAGCAGTAAATGGCGAAGATCCTGAAAACGCCAATCAAAGAAGGCCTTTTGATGAGCTTACGCCCATATATCCGAATGAGCGTATAACGCTGGAAAATCCCCAGAATCCTAAGGAATTGGCGACACGTTTAATTGATCTCATTTCTCCTATAGGTAAAGGGCAGAGAGGTTTGATTGTATCTCCTCCAAAAGCCGGTAAAACAACGCTGCTTAAAAAAATTGCAAACAGTATTGTAATAAATCATCCTGATATATACTTAATAGTACTGCTTATTGATGAACGTCCTGAAGAGGTAACCGATATGCAGAGATCTATAAAAGGCGATGTGGTATATTCCACATTTGATGAATTGCCCGAGCATCACACCAAAGTGGCTGAAATGGTTCTGGAGCGCGCTCAAAGATTGGTGGAACATGGGCGGGATGTGGTGATCCTTCTGGACAGTATAACACGCTTAGCCCGTGCATACAATGTTACCGTACCCCCAACCGGCAGAACATTATCAGGTGGTATTGACTCAGCGGCTCTTCACAAGCCCAAACGGTTTTTTGGTGCAGCCCGCAACATTGAAGAGGGCGGCAGCCTCACCATCATCGCTACAGCTTTGATCGATACGGGCAGCCGAATGGACGAGGTTATATATGAGGAGTTTAAAGGAACGGGTAATATGGAAATTCATTTAGACAGGAAATTGTCCGAGAAGAGGATATTCCCTGCGGTTGATATCTTCCGTTCCGGTACCAGAAGAGAAGAACTTCTGCTTACACAAAAGGAGCTGGAGGGAGTCTGGTCCATACGTAAGAATTTAAGTGAAGGACGGCCCGACAGAGTGGTAGAGATTATAATAAATGACCTGATGCGGACCAATTCCAATGATGAATTCATTGACTTGATGATGGATCATTTCGAAAGAATGGAGAAGGAAGGCTATTTAAACGACAGGGATTTCGACAGCTATTACGGTTACCGATAAGCCGTGAGACATACAGCATAATTGAGGTAAGGGGTTATGATACAATTAAGTCCGAAACATAAAAAATATATCAAGACCACACTATGGGTACTGCTGATTTTCTCTCTGGTACTGCTGATATTGATAAAAGTTGTACCGTATATAGCTCCCTTTGTAATAGCGCTGCTTATCACTTTTATGATTGAACGTCCGGTGCAATTTGTTATTAAAAAAGCCAAATTGCCGCGGGGCATAGCTGTAGCGATAGTGCTTTTCGTATTTGTGCTGGTTATTGGGGGAGGATTAACACTTATTTTTTCCAATATAGTTAACGAAATATGGAGACTGACCAGAGAGTTTCCCAGCGCGCAGGTTATTAAGCAGTATATAGAGCTGATTTTTGAGCAGGGTCAGGATTTGTACCTGAATTTGCCGCCTGACATTGAGCAGAGCATTAGGGATGCCTTGGGATCCTTTATAGGCAATATCGGTTCTTATCTGCAAGGCATGTTAAATTATTTAATGGGTATTGCAAGGTTACTTCCCCAGATTTTCCTGTTTATAATAATATCCCTGGTAGCTTCGTTTTTCATGAGCAGGGACAGGGATAAGGTATCCGGCTTTATATATAAGCAGTTGCCTGAAGAATGGAAAATAAAAATCCGTTCTATCAAAGAGGATTTGCTTGCGGCTTTGCTGGGCTTTATCAAAGCCCAGTTTGTTCTGACTTCAGTTACCTTTATCGAATTACTGATCGGGTACAGCATTATAGGTGTAAAATATGCTTTTTCCTTTGCGATAATAACGGCTTTTGTAGATATGTTGCCGATTTTGGGCACCGGCACAATTCTTCTTCCCGCCGGTGCTGTTTACCTGATCCTTGGGAATGTCCCAAGGGCAATTGGGTTTGTCGTACTGTATATAGTCATACTGATAGTCCGGCAATTCCTTGAACCAAAGGTTATGGGCCAGAATCTGGGGTTACACCCGTTGGTTACCCTTATATCGATATATGTAGGAATGCAAATCTTTGGTATTCCAGGACTATTCTTAGGTCCAATTATAGTTGCCATTGTAAGGGCATTGCAAAAAGCTACAATTTTACCCCAGTGGAAGGCCTGAAAACCAAATATTATTTGAAAAAATTATATTGAAATTTAGTTCGACGCTATGCTATACTATAGTAGTTATAGCTTAGATTTATATAAATTGTGTAATTATCAACGGAAGAGGTGACGATTGTGAAGAAAGGCATACATCCGGAGTACGGAGAAGCTGTAGTAAGATGTGCATGTGGAGAAACTTTTGTTACCGGTTCTACCAAGAAGGAGATTCGGATTGAGATATGTTCAAAATGTCATCCCTTCTTTACTGGAAAACAAAAGCTGGTGGATACCGGTGGACGGGTCGAACGGTTTAGGAGAAGATACGGCATGGAAAGTGACCAGGTATGAGTTCCACGTAGAACATGCAGATTGGGGTTGTACCCTGGTCTGCATTTTTATTTACCTTAATGGGGTGAAAAAATATGAAAAAGTGTAATATAGGGGGTCAGGCGGTAATAGAAGGGGTTATGATGCGGGCACCTTCTCGTATGGCAATAGCTGTCAGGCGTTCGGACGGAGATATTGCTGTCGATGCCCGGGAACTCAGTTCGCTTAAGGATAGATATCCCATACTAAAACTGCCTGTAGTGAGAGGTGTTATATCTTTTATAGAATCTCTGACCGTTGGGATTAAGTCTCTTATGCATTCAGCAGAGATGTACGGTGATGAAGCCACTTTGGAGGAGTACAAACCTTCAAAACTTGAAAGATTTGTTGCTGATAAAACCGGTAAAAAAGCCGAAGATGTAATGATGTTTTTCGCGTTGGTGCTGGCATTTGGGCTGGCCGTACTGCTCTTTGTTGTTTTTCCTACTATGCTGACAGGATTGTTGAAAAGATGGATAGCAAAAAGATTTGTGCTGGGATTGATTGAAGGTGCTACAAGGCTGGGCATATTTTTATGCTATATTGTACTGGTAACAAGAATTAAGGATATACAGCGGGTTTTTGAATATCATGGTGCAGAGCATAAAGTTATCCACTGCTATGAACATGGGGAAGAGCTAAATATATCAAATGCCAGGAAATACAGCACACTTCATCCCAGATGCGGAACAGCGTTTTTGTTGGTGGTCATGGTTGTGAGTATCGTTGTGTTTTCTGCAATTAGCTGGGACAATGTAGTGCTTCGTATGATTATAAAGATATTGCTGCTGCCCTTTGTTGCAGGGGTTTCTTATGAAATAATAAGATGGGCAGGTAAAACCAGCTGGCCGGGGGTAAAGGTAGTACTGTTTCCGGGGCTTATGCTGCAGAAGCTGACAACCCGGGAGCCTGATGATGATCAGCTGGAGGTAGCCATACGGGCTTTTGTCGAAGCTGCAGGGAATACCGGGGAGGTAGACGATGAGGCCGGATATGATGGAAATCCTGAGGAAAGGATGTACAATTCTAAAAGATAATAACATATCCGCTCCCAGGCTGGAGGCTGAAATGCTTATGGCCCATATATTAGAATGCGAGCGACATGACCTCTATCTTGCCCGGGATTGGGAGCTGGATGAAGCACAAAAACAGCGGTATTTTGCATTAGTAGAGAAGAGAGCTTCAGGATATCCAATACAGTATATTATCAACCGCAGGGAATTCATGAGCCTTGAGTTTTTTGTAGATCGAAGGGTTTTGATTCCCAGGGCTGATACTGAGATCCTTGTGGAGCATGTAATTGACTGGGCTTCCCAGCAAAACAGGGATTTGCATATATTGGATTTGGGTACGGGCAGCGGTGCTATTGCCGTAAGTTTATCTGTTTTTATCCCCCAAGTTCATGTAACAGCTGTTGATATTTCACATGAAGCCCTGGAGGTAGCCAGGTACAATGCCAGGCTCCATGGAGTACACGAACGTATAACGTTTCTTGAAGGAGACTTGTTTGCTCCTTTATATAATTATCCGGATATTCAGCTTTTTGATGCCGTGGTGTCTAATCCACCCTATATACCCACGGAAGATATTGAAACGTTGGAGATTGAAGTAAGGGATCATGAACCAAGAATAGCTTTGGATGGAGGAGATGACGGACTTGAATTCTACCGCAGACTGGCTGAAGGTTGTGCTGATTGTCTGATACATGGAGGATTGCTGGCTGTTGAAGTTGGTTACGGTCAGTCCGGGGCGGTTAAAGCCATACTTAAGGATACCGGATATTTCCAAAATATTGGAGCTGCCAGAGATTTAGCGGGCATAGAACGTGTTGTTTATGCCATATATAATGGCGGTGTTCCCGGGGGTTGTTAGCAATAGGTTGCGAAATTTGTTGACATATAAAAATATAAATCTTGTATATGTACGAATATCAATACTATAAACAGCTGAGGCTGTTTGTTCATGATGAATGGAAAAAACCGTACAGTAGTACTATCAATAAAAATGTTGTAAGATAGAAATGGGTAAAACTTGTGATTAAAGGAGTAGGTTTATGCTGGAAAAATTAGAATTCATTGAGAAAAGATATGAAGATCTCAGTAAAGCAATTGCCGATCCCGACATAATTGCACGGCAGAATGAGTGGCGGCAGTTGGTAAAGGAACATGCCGATCTGGAAGATATTGTTGTTAAATACAGGGATTACAAAAAGATAGAACAGGATATAGCGGCTGCAAAAGAGATGTTAAACGAAAAGCCGGATGACGAGCTTCGTGATATGCTGGAAGAAGAGCTGGCTGAGCTCAGCCAGCAGCGTGAAAAGGTTGAAAAAGAGCTAAGACTGTCCCTTATACCCAAAGATCCAAATGATGAGAAAAACGTTGTTGTGGAGATACGGGCAGGTGCAGGGGGCGAGGAGGCCGCCCTTTTTGGCGCTGATCTTTTCAGAATGTATTCCCGTTATGCCGAACGTAAGGGATGGAAGATGGAGATTATGAGTGCTAATTATACCGATATGGGCGGTGTAAAAGAACTAATATTTGTTATTGAAGGAAGAGGTGCGTACAGCCGCCTAAAATATGAAAGCGGCGTTCATAGGGTACAGAGAATCCCTACAACCGAATCCGGCGGAAGAATTCATACATCTACCGCAACGGTGGCCGTTCTTCCAGAAGCCGAGGACGTGGAAGTTGAAATTAACCCCAATGATCTTAGAATCGATGTATTCAGATCATCGGGGCATGGCGGTCAGAGTGTCAATACTACAGATTCGGCTGTCCGTATTACCCATCTTCCTACAGGTATTGTAGTTACCTGCCAGGACGAAAAATCCCAGCTGAAGAATAAAGAAAAGGCAATGAGGGTTTTAAAGGCCAGGCTGTTGGACGCTGCCCAGAGAGAGCAGGAGCAGGAATATGCACAGGCCAGGAAGATCCAGGTGGGAACGGGGGACAGAAGTGAACGTATCCGCACATACAATTTTCCTCAGGGCCGTATAACCGACCACCGGATTGGAGTGACTATTTACAATCTGGAAGGTTTCCTGGACGGAGAGATTGATGAGCTTATAGATGAGCTTATTACCAGCGATCAGGCTGAAAAACTGAAGAATACGCAGATGTAGCTTTGAATAAGATAGTATAAAAAAATCAAATAGTTTGGAATGATAGATATTGAATCATATATTATATACCTCGATTATAGGAACTGCAGCTGGAATTATTGGAACCGGCCTGGGTGGGGCTATTGGTTTTTTATTAAATAACCCCAGCAGGCGTTTTTTGAGTGCCCTGCTAAACTTTTCCGCCGGTCTGATGATAGCGGTGGTATGCTTCGACCTGCTGCCTGAAGCTTATGAAATAGGAGGATTTACGGCGGGTGTCACCGGCGTGGTGCTGGGTGTAGTTATGATTATAGTCTGTGACGGGATATTGGTACGGTGGCAGCGTCGTATAAATCGTGAGAAAAGGACCACGGCTCCATTAAGTCAATATACAAAAACCGGCATCCTTTTAGGGATAGGCATTGCGCTGCACAACTTTCCTGAGGGACTGGCAATTGGTTCGGGCTTTTCAGCCATGGAGTCCTATGGACTTGGTCTGAGTCTGGTTATAGCCTTTCACGACGTTCCGGAAGGAATAGCCATGGCAGCTCCATTGAGAATAGGCGGTGTGGGGAAGGTCAGGATATTGCTGGCCACCGTTGCTGCCGGGGTTCCAACCGGTATTGGTGCTTTAGTGGGATATTTGCTTGGGGGGATATCCCCATTCTTTATAGCTATTTGTTTAGGATTTGCAGGTGGCGCTATGCTGTATATAACGTGTATTGAACTGATCCCAAGCGCTTTGGATCTTTACAGGGGAATAATTCCCGGGCTTGGCCTTGTGACGGGAGTAATAGCAGGGATGCTTATAACCTCTATTATCTGAGCGCGGCGATGGAAGGAGAATTTATAGTTGAAGACAAGGGTACTGAAGATAAATGATTTACAAAGAGATGTTAATATTATTGAGCAGGCTTCTGAACTCATAAGAGCAGGACAAGTAGTGGCTTTTCCTACAGAAACGGTGTATGGCCTCGGGGCTAATGCCCTTGATCCCCGGGCAGTTGAAAAAATATTCAAAGCCAAGGGGCGTCCGGGGGATAATCCGTTAATAGTACATGTTTCAAAAACCCGGGATGTGGACAGGCTGATCAGTGAGCTTCCCCCTAAAGCCAGGGTTTTGATGGAAGCTTTTTGGCCGGGACCTCTTACCATAATATTTAAGAAGTCTCCCATAGTACCTGATAAGGTGACTGCAGGTCTGAATACAGTGGCCATCAGGATGCCCAACCATCCTGTTGCTCTGAAACTTATTGACTGCTGCGGTTTTCCCATTGCAGCACCCAGTGCAAACCGTTCGGGACATATAAGCCCTACTACGGCTCAGCATGTGCTGGAGGACATGGAGGGAAGAATACCTCTTATACTGGATGGTGGAAAATGCAGCGTAGGTCTGGAATCCACCGTCCTGGATCTTACAGCTCAGATTCCGGTAATTTTACGCCCCGGAGGAGTAACCCTTGAGATGCTGCAGGAGGTACTGGGGGAGGTCAGGGTGGACATAAACGTTTTGAAGCCTGTTTCTGACGGACGAAAGGTTAAGTCGCCGGGAATGAAGTACACCCATTACGCACCCCGGGCTCAGGTACTGATAGTGCGGGGAAAGCTGGACGGTATTGTGGAAAGGATCAATGAACTGGCTGAAGAATATGCTGCTCAAGGCATGAAGGTTGGTATTCTGGCTACCCGGGAGACCAGGGAACGTTATGGAATAGGTGAGGTTCTGGTATTAGGCGGCCGTACCCAGCCGGCTGTAATGGCTTCCAACCTGTTTTCAGCTTTGAGGGAATTTGATGACAGGGCAGTGGATATTGTTCTGGCTGAGTGGGTGGATACCAGCAATGAAGGTCTGGCCATAATGAACCGCATGGTAAGAGCTGCAGGTTTTAATGTGATTGATGTATAACGGTTACCGTTTATATATATGATATAAGCTGAACGTTGTATTTGTTGTCATCTCCTTACGGAATGATGTAAGTGAATATTTTATCGATAGGAGGCATAAGCGGTAGTGAAAACTATTTTGTTTGTGTGCACAGGCAATACCTGCAGGAGCAGTATGGCCGAGGCGTTATTCAAGGAGTTGCTGGGGAAAAAGGGTATTGAGGACATAAAGGTTATATCGGCCGGGCTGGCTGCCTTTGAAGGTGATAAAGCCAGTCCACAAGCTGTTCATGTTATGCAAAAACGGGGGATAGACTTAACGGGACACCGGGCGAGACGAATTGATGCAAACCTGGTAAATCAGGCCGATCTCATACTTACTATGACCGGGAGACATAAAGCACATCTTATTAGTATGTTTCCTGAAGCCGCTGAAAAGATCCATGTGCTTAAAGAATATGTATATGATGGCTCGATTTCCGCACAATCGGCTCAAATCCTGGATCCATTTGGACAATCAGTTGAAGTTTATGAAGAATGTGCGCTTCAGCTCGAGGAAGCATTGAACAAGCTTATAGAAAAGCTTACTGAATAAATTCGTACCTTGCTTATTTACTTACTAACTTATACAGAATTTGAAGAATATAATGGAAATCACCTTACGGAAAGGCTTAGAGCCTGTTAACGCAGCGGAGGGAAAGGCCGAATCACTGTTTGAGCGAAGCGAGTTTGATGAAGGTTCAGAAGCAAGTGTTACAGGTTCTTAGCCTTGAACTTAAGTGATTGGAATAGTATTCTGCAAATAAAGTCATGATTTTTTTACATATTGCAAAATATTGTCGTACTAGGGTATAATATTAGAGAATATTCTGGGGGTTTACTGTATCATGAAGGAAGTTTCGGATACTACCGTCCTAAAAAAAATTGCAGGAACAGCAGCTGCTGATCTGGTCAAGAACGGCATGACCGTAGGTATTGGTACCGGCTCTACCGTTGCCTTTTTTATTGAAGAGCTGGGACGAAGGGTCAGAGAAGGGCTATCTATTTACGGTGTGCCTACATCTTATCAGTCCAGGCTGATATGCTATCAACAGGGAATACCCGTACGTGATCCGGCTATGATTGACGGGATAGATATTGCCATCGATGGAGCTGATGAGATTGATCATGACTTAAACGCCATCAAAGGCGGAGGTGCAGCCCATACCATTGAAAAGATAATAGCAGCTATGGCTGATGAATTTGTTCTGATTGCTGATTCTTCCAAGCTGGTGGATCGGCTGGCGGTTTCCATTCCGGTGCCGGTTGAGGTTATACCTGCTGCTCTTTCATTGGTGGTGCGAAGAACCAGGGAGGCAGGCGCAAACCCTAAACTTAGGATTGCAGTTAAAAAGGACGGTCCCGTGATAACCGACAACGGGAATTTTGTTGTGGACTTATATTTTTCTGATGCCCCGGATATGCATAAACTTGATTATACTCTTAAATCTATTCCAGGAGTTGTGGAGACAGGACTATTTATAGGGATGGCTCATAAAGCCCTGATTGCAGGAAAAGAAGGACTTAATATGCTGACAGCCGGGCGGTTGAGTTAATCTCTATATTTTTATGTGCCAAATTCAATTGAATTGAGACAAGCCTATGAAAAAGGAGAGGAAATAATGGGAAAAGTACATGTTTTAGATCATCCGCTGATTCAACACAAACTAACACTTATACGGGATAAGGAGACAGGATCCAAGGAATTCAGAGAGCTTGTAGAGGAACTGGCATTGCTTATGGCATATGAAGTTACCAGGGATTTGCCTCTTAAGGAGGTGGAAATTGAAACACCGGTTGCCAAGGCAAAAGCCAAGGTTATATCCGGGAAAAAACTGGGGGTAGTCCCTATCTTAAGAGCGGGCCTTGGTATGGTGGACGGTATGCTTAAACTGATTCCGGCAGCTAAGGTCGGACATATCGGATTATATCGTGACCCCGAAACGTTAGAACCGGTTGAATACTACTGTAAGCTGCCTTACGATGTTGAGGAAAGGGAACTGATTATAATAGATCCTATGTTAGCTACCGGAGGTTCGGCTTCGGCGGCTATTGACTTTATAAAACAGAGAGGCGCAAAAAGCATTAAGCTTGTATGCCTGATAGCTGCACCTGAAGGGATAGCACGGGTCGAACAGGATCACCCGGATGTGGATATTTTTGCCGCTGCTGTTGATGAACGTCTTAATGAATTAGGGTATATAGTACCGGGTCTGGGGGATGCCGGAGACAGGTTGTTCGGTACTAAATAGCACTCTGTTGAGCGGTAGCGGGCGGCTGTTGAAGAGAGGTGAAAAAATCAATGATTATGAATGTCATGGATGAAATAAAACAAATAGAGGAACAGGCCCAGGATATAAAGAGACAGGCCATGGAAAAGGCCAGACAGATCTTAAATCAGGCGGAGCAGGATGGAGAGAATCTTATATCCAGCACAATTCAACAGGCGCAGCAGGAAAAAAAGCAGTTTATAAAGCAGGCTGAGGAAGAAGCTGAAAAGGAGATTGAAGAACTGAACAGGAAGACGGATATGGAATGTCAAAAAATTCGTCAGTTTGCCCGAAGCAGAATGGATGACGCCATTTCATTGGTCATGGGAAAGGTTGTGAAAACACATGGCCATAATTGACATGAAAAAAGTGCTTCTGATAGGTTTACAGGCAGAAAAGGAGAAAATTCTCGGTACTCTTCAGCTCATGGGAAATGTTGAAATTGTGGAAATCAGCTCTGAAGCAAATGAGGACGATGGACAGGAACAGGAGACGGATAAAGCCGTTTTTGAGCAATACAATAATTATGAGACTTTAGAGTTGATTGAGTCCCAGTTATCTGAAGTAAAGTTTGCTTTAGAGTTTATTGGGCGTTATAGTAATATAAAACGTGGAGCTTTTGCACCCAGGCAAAGGGTCAGCATGAGCGAACTGGAAAAAATGCTAAAACGGGTAGACGGAGCATTGGATGTGGCCGGGACATGCCGAAAACTGGAAGAGGAGCTGACAGAGCTTAGCGCCCGCGAAACCCGTGTTTTAGGGGTAAGACAGCAGCTGCTTCCATGGAAGGATCTGTATCTTCCTCTGGAAGATATAGTTGATACTATGTATACCAGTGTGCTGATAGGTACTGTGGATAATAGAACTTGTATTAAATTTGAAGAGGAAATTAACCTGGAATTTGCCGACAGAGAATTTTTTATTCAAAGAGTCGGTGAAGACAGAGACCAGGTTGGTTATCTTATAATCTACCACAAAGGTATAGAGCAGGAAGCCGACCTTAAGCTGAAAGAGTTTGGCTTTAATCGTGTCAGTTTCAGCGATATGAAGGGTATCCCTGCCGAGGTTATAGAAAGATGCGATGCTCAGCTTAATACTATTGCGGAGGAAAGACAAAAAATAGAAGAGTCCGCAAGGGAGCTTGATGTCCGGGTGAGTGAACTGGAGATCATTTATGACGCTCTTTCCATACTCCGGGACAAAGAGCAGGAAGCTATGAAACTGCTTAGGACCGGAAGGACGTTTGTACTTAAAGGGTGGATTCCCGCCGCAAATGCAGAAGCCTTTACTGAGAAACTGAACAGTATCACCAATGCACTTTATATACATATCGAGGATCCTGAGCCGGGAGAGAGTTTCCCGGTAGCTCTTGAAAATCCGCCTTTGGTACAGCCATTTGAATTGGTAACCGAGTTGTACAGCACACCGGATCCTCACAGTATTGATCCAAATCCCTATATGGCGCCTTTTTTCTTTGTATTTTTTGGTATTATGATGGGAGATGCCGGTTACGGCCTTATTATTGCCGCATTATCCTATTTTGCCCTAAGAAAGTTTAAGTTAAGAGGAACGGGTAAAAAACTGGTATCGTTGATATTGCTGGGGGGAGTATCCTGCATTTTATGGGGCAGTATTTTTGGAGGATGGTTTGGCAATGCAGGAGCACTTGTGGGGCTGCCGCCCCTGTGGTTCGACCCAATCAATGAGCCGCTGACCATGCTCATATTCTGTTTTGCTCTAGGGCTTATTCAGATTTTTGCCGGAATGGGGCTAAAAGCCTACATGAACATACGTCAGGGTAAAATTTGGGATGCGGTGTTTGATCAGGGGCTTTGGTACGTAACCATAATAGGTTTGATAATAATGGTGACATTATCAAAAGCTGTGGGACAGTACATGGCCTTATTGGGTGCAGCAGGCCTTGTGCTCACTCAGGGCAGACATCAGAAGAATATTGTGAAGAGGATATTCTCAGGTTTATTGAGCTTATATGATATTACCGGTTATTTCAGTGACATGCTGTCCTACTCCCGATTATTCGCTTTGGCGTTGTCTGGGAGTGTAATTGCTACGGTTATCAACCAGCTGGGTCTTATGGCGGCCAATTCCTGGATAGGCTGGATTATTGCTGCTGTAGTTCTGGCAGCGGGACATGGTTTTAACATACTTATAAGTATTTTGGGAGCGTATGTGCATACCAGCAGATTACAGTATATTGAGTTTTTTGGTAGGTTCTTTGAGTCTGGGGGACATGCCTTCAGACCTTTGCGTATAAAAACAAAATTTATTGATGTATACCAAGAAGAGGAGGCTGTTTAGTATGGAATTTGTTCAACTGTTTGTAGTTTTAGGAGATGCTGCATCATCAGGCCTGGGACTAAGTTTAGGTCAGATTTATGCAATTTTGGGGGCCGCAGTAGCGGTGACTCTTGCCGGTTTGGGTTCGGTATTTGGTGTTGCTATTGCCGGCCAAAGCGCATCGGGAGTTGTGACCGAGGATCCTGATAAGTTCGGACAGGCTTTACTTCTTCAGGCGTTACCCGGCACTCAGGGTATTTATGGTCTGCTTATTGGATTTATTATCATGAACAAGCTCAACATCTTCGGTGGCATGATAGATGTCAGTCCTGAGACGGGATTGCTGATATTCGTTAGTGCTTTGCCGATTGCTATAGTGGGTCTTATTTCAGCTATTTTTCAGGGCAGGGTATCCGCGGCTGCCATCGGTATTATTGCAAAGCGTCCCGAGGAACTTGGTAAGGCCATTACATTTCCCGTAGTGGTTGAAACATATGCTGTCTTGGCTTTGCTTGCTTCTTTCCTATTGGTAAACGGTATTCCGGTATAGGAGTGAGTGCCATGACCGGTATTGAGAAAATCAAGCAGCGGATTTTAGAAGAGGCACAGAACGAGGCCGATGAGATAATCAAGGCGGCACAGGAAAAGGCGCAAGGAGTAAAAGAAGCAAAAGAAGCTGAAGCTGGCAGGTTGAAAAAACAGTTGACAAAAGAAAATATGGAGTTAGCCCGGGAACATAAAAGAAGGATGCTGACGGCTGCCCATCTTGAGATGAGGAAAAAAGTGCTGGCTGCAAAGCAGGAGATTATGAATGAGGTTTTCAACGGAGTAATTGAAAGGATACAAGACATGCCGGATGATGAGTACCGTGAAATAATTGCTTCGGCGCTTCTTGATTTACCTCTCCGGGGAGATGAAGAGGTAGTATTTTCAGTTTATGATGAACACCGGCTGGATCAAACTTTTTTGGATCAGGTCAATGAACTTCTTAACAATCAGGGTATTAAGGGACAGCTGAAGCTGGCTCCCGACAGGGCACAGTTTAAAGCCGGATTTGTTATTCGGACTCGGGGAATGGAAATAAATAATTCTTTTGAGTCTGTTGTAAATACCTTGAGGGCGGAGATGGAACCTCAGGTAGCAGGTGTTTTATTCAGCGGCTTTTCTTCAGATGAAGAAGATACCCTATCTTGATTTTGATGCTTTTTTTGATGACGGTATTGATACTATTTACTAAGTAAGGACAGCAGATTTGTGAACAAAGATGATTGCTTTATGTTGAACAGTTAACCATAGAAAGGATGATATAATGTCTCAGCCCAGCTATGAATACGGGGTGGCGCGGGTGAGGGTTTTGGAGACCAGACTGCTCAGCCGTGACAGGATTGAGCGGATGGCAGATGCCCTTTCTGCGGAGGAAGCCCTCAAGATATTAGCTGAGACAAGCTATGCCCCTCTGGTGGCCGAGGTGGGATCTCCTTATGATTATGAGGAAATATTGGTCAGAGAGATGAAGCGGGTTCGCAGATTTATTGAGGAGATTTCCCCGGAGCCGGACATGATAGGCTTGTTCTTTCTGAAATATGATTTTCATAACCTAAAGGTTATATTGAAGAACAAATATTTAGGTAATGAGAATGATGATTTGGCTTTATCCGAAATGGGAACCATCCCAATTGATGATTTAAAGGCCGGGCTTGAGGCTGAAGACCATAAGGCATTGCCCGAATTTATTACAGATGCTGTTAAGGAAATTGAGAAAATGTTTAGTGTAAGGGTCGACCCTCAGAAGATAGACATTGTACTGGACAGGGCGATGTATGATTACATTTTCCAGATTTGCCGGAAGAAAAGAAACTCATTTGCTACCCAATATTTTAAAAAACAGGCAGATCTCATCAATCTGCGTTCTTTGTTACGGGTTAAAAGGTTAGGGGAAGATTTTGGTTTTCTTAAGGAGTTATTGCTGCCATATGGTGAACTGGATATGTCCTTTTATGCCGATGCCATGGAGCAGTCATATGAGAATATAATTAGTACGTTAGAGTATACTCCCTATAACAAAGTGGCAGCCGAGGGGATACAGGCCTTTTTAAGAAGTGGGGATTTAACTGCATTTGAGAGATTGATGGACGACTATCTGCTTGAATATGTAAGAGAGGTTAAACATAACCCCTTTGGGATAGAGGCCATTGTAGGATATCTGCTTGGCAAGGAAAATGAGATCAAGCTCATTCGTATAATTATGGTGGGCAAGCTCAACAACATGCCTGCAGAAAAAATTCGTGAGAGGTTACGTGATGTCTATGTATAAAATGGGAGTTATCGGTGACAGAGATTCCATATTGGGGTTTAAAGTATTAGGGCTTTCGGTTTTTCCTGTTACCCAGCCTGAAGAGGCCGCCAGACTGATTCACAGGCTGGCTAAGGAAAAATATGCCGTCATTTTTTTAACCGAGAACATTGCTGAACATATTCAGGAGACCATTGAAAGATACAGTACCGTGCCTTTTCCGATAATTACGCTTATCCCTAATAATGCGGGA
This sequence comes from Clostridiales bacterium DTU092, assembly GCA_001513505.1. Classification (GTDB taxonomy): domain Bacteria; phylum Bacillota; class Clostridia; order Caldicoprobacterales; family Caldicoprobacteraceae; genus DTU074. The sequence goes on from LFTM01000133.1 coordinate 24,735, forward strand.
AGTTTGGGTCTTGGACTCAAAGGTGTTAAAAACAGTGTGGAAAAGGCTTTAGGAGTTGACATATTATTTGGAGAGCGAGGGTAGTAAGCTATGCAGGGAAGAATTATTAAAGTGTCCGGACCACTGGTTGTTGCTGAAGGAATGGCTGATGCAAAGATGTTTGACGTGGTTCGGGTAAGTGACAGGCGACTTATAGGTGAAATAATCGAACTGCGTGGAGACAGGGCTTCGATTCAGGTTTACGAAGAGACTTCCGGTCTGGGACCTGGCGAACCTGTGTATTCTACGGATGAACCCTTAAGTGTAGAGCTGGGTCCGGGGCTTATTGAATCCATATTTGACGGGATTCAGCGTCCTCTCACCCTCATTCGGGAAAAGGTGGGGGACCGGATAGTCAGAGGAGTTGAGGTCCCTGCCCTGGATCGGGAACGGAAATGGGATTTTGTTCCCAGAGTTAAACCGGGAGACAGGGTGGAAACAGGAGATATAATAGGGGTAGTACAGGAGACACCTATAGTGGAACACCGGATAATGGTGCCTGTAGGTATACAGGGAGTTGTGGACTGGATACATCAGGGTCAGGCTACTATTGTTGAGCCGGTTGCCAGGGTAAAAACCGACGATGGAAAGCTTGTTGATATAACAATGATGCAGAGAACACCTGTGCGTATTGGAAGGAAATATAAAGAAAAGCTTCCCCCTGCCTTCCCTATGCTGACAGGGCAGCGGGTTATTGACACCTTTTTTCCTGTAGCAAAAGGCGGAGTTGCCGCCGTTCCGGGGCCGTTTGGCAGCGGTAAAACCGTGGTTCAGCATCAGCTGGCCAAGTGGGCTGATGCGGATATCATAGTATACGTAGGCTGCGGTGAACGCGGCAATGAGATGACTGATGTTCTGATGGAATTTCCCCAGCTAAAAGATCCCGAGACCGGAGAACCGCTAATGAAGCGTACCGTACTTATTGCTAATACGTCGGACATGCCGGTTGCCGCCCGTGAGGCATCCATTTACACAGGGATCACAATTGCTGAATATTTCAGGGATATGGGTTACAGCGTTGCCATCATGGCTGATTCAACATCAAGGTGGGCTGAAGCCCTTCGCGAGATGTCAGGACGTCTGGAAGAAATGCCGGGCGAAGAAGGTTATCCGGCATACTTAAGTTCCAGGCTTGCTGAGTTCTATGAACGCGCAGGCAGGGTAATATGCCTGGGCCAGGATGGCCGTGAGGGCGCCATAACGGCGATTGGAGCTGTATCTCCGCCCGGAGGTGATTTCTCCGAGCCGGTAACACAGGCCACTTTACGTATTGTAAAGGTATTCTGGGGTCTTGATTCTCAGCTGGCATACCGCAGGCATTTCCCTGCAATTAACTGGCTGACCAGTTACTCTCTGTATCTGGATCGTTTGGATGACTGGTACAATGAGCATGCATCTGAGGAATGGGTTAAACTCAGGCAGGAAGCCATGGCAATTTTACAGCAGGAGTCCCAGCTGGAAGAGATAGTAAGGCTGGTTGGTGTTGATGCTTTGTCTGTCAGGGACCGGTTGATATTGGAGACGGCCAGGTCTATAAGAGAAGACTATCTGCATCAGAATGCCTTCCACGATGTGGATACATACACCTCTCTGGAAAAGCAGTACAGGATGCTTAAACTAATCCTTGAGTTTCATCGTCTTGGACTGCAGGCTTTGGAATCAGGAGCTGAATTCAGCCAGATTACAACCCTGGCTGTCAGAGAGCGTATCGGCCGTGCCAAATATATCCCGGAAGATCAGTTGGACCAGCTGGATGATATTATGAAAGAGTTAAGGGAGCAGATGTCGTCCCTGATGTCAGAGGGAGGATTGGTTTATGCTTAAAGAATACAGGACCATTACCGAGGTAGTAGGCCCGCTGATGCTGGTAGAGCAGGTTGAGGGTGCAAAGTTTAATGAGCTGGTGGAGATAGAGCAGGCTAATGGTGAAATTCGGAGAGGCCGGGTTCTTGAGGTGGACGGAGACAAAGCTCTGGTACAGCTGTTTGAAGGTTCTCATGGATTGAGAATTGCCGATAGCAAAGCACGGTTTCTCGGCAGAAGTATTGAGCTGGGTGTATCAAGGGATATGCTTGGACGTGTGTTCGATGGTATGGGCAGAACGATAGATGGTGGACCGGATATTATTCCTGAAAAGCGTATGGATATCAATGGGGAGCCTATAAATCCCGCTGCAAGGGACTATCCTTCCGAGTTTATCCAAACCGGTATTTCGGCGATTGACGGTTTAAATACGCTGGTGCGGGGACAAAAGCTGCCGGTGTTTTCAGGTTCAGGACTGCCTCATGCCCAGTTGGCTGCACAGATTGCACGTCAGGCTCAGGTGTTGGGAAGCGACAGCGAATTTGCTGTAGTGTTTGCAGCTATTGGTATTACTTTTGAGGAAGCTGACTTCTTTGTTTCGGATTTCCGCAGAACAGGCGCTATTGAACGTGCGGTGTTGTTTATGAATCTGGCTAATGACCCGGCTATTGAACGAATTTCCACACCCCGTATGGCTCTGACGGCAGCAGAGTATCTTGCCTATGAATTGGATATGCATGTGCTCGTCATACTTACCGACATCACCAATTATGCTGAGGCGCTCAGGGAGATATCGGCCGCCCGCAAGGAGGTTCCGGGGCGGAGAGGTTATCCCGGATATATGTATACCGACCTGGCTTCAATGTATGAGAGGGCTGGGAGGATCCGCGGAAAAAAAGGTTCTATTACCCAGATACCAATACTGACAATGCCTGAGGATGATAAGACTCATCCTATCCCCGACTTGACGGGGTATATCACCGAAGGCCAGATAATTTTAAGCAGGGAACTTCATCGTAAGGGTGTAATACCTCCGATTGACGTTTTGCCGTCACTATCGCGTTTGAAGGATAAGGGAATTGGTGAGGGCAGGACCCGGGAAGATCATGCCGATACCATGAACCAGTTGTTTGCTGCCTATGCCAGGGGGAAGGAAGCCGAGGAGTTAGCAGTTGTACTGGGAGAAGCTGCCCTCAGCGATGTGGATAAGCTCTATGCAAAATTCGCGCAGGAGTTTGAGAGACGATACGTATCTCAGGGATATGAGACCAACCGTTCCATAGAAGAGACTTTAGATCTTGGATGGGAACTTCTGTCCATATTGCCTAAGAGTGAACTTAGACGTATACGTGATGAATATATTGATAAGTACCTTCCCGACAAAAAAGGGGATGATTGATAAATGGCTGTAATGAGAGTCAATCCTACACGGATGGAGCTCACCCGTTTGAAAAAAAGGCTTCAGGTGGCCGTCAGAGGCCACAAACTGCTAAAGGACAAGCGGGATGAGATGGTGCGCAGGTTTGTGGATCTGATAAAACAGAATAAAGAAAAGAGAGAACAGGTGGAAGAAAAGTTAACCCAGGCTCTCAAGGACTTTTTGATGACACGGGCTGTTATGTCCTCTGAGGTTTTGGAGGAGTCAATAATGTTTCCCAGCAGGAGTGTTGAGATTCAGCCTTCAACAGGAAATATTATGGGGGTGGCTGTTCCTGTTATAGAGTACAGGGAGAAGACCGATGAGAATGTATCACCCTATCCTTACAGCTTTGCCACGACTTCTGCTGAGCTGGACGGAGCTATTGTGACGCTGTCAGGAATTCTGCCGCTTATGATAGAACTGGCTGAGATTGAAAAGACATGTCAGATGCTGGCCGATGAAATAGAGAAAACCCGGAGAAGGGTAAATGCTTTGGAGTATATCGTAATCCCACAGTTGGAGGAAACAATAAGATATATCACGATGAAACTGGATGAGGATGAACGCGGAAACCGTACCAGGCTGATGAAGGTAAAGGACATGCTGGAAAAGAAGGATGCCGCTATTTAGCAGCTAATCCTTCTTTTCTTTTTCTATCTCTATTACCAGATTAGGATCATGCTTTCGGGACATGATACGCCGGGCCTTCCGGGTTTGGACGCTGTCAAAGATAATGGAGAAGTCATAGTTTTTGGGGTAAAGCTGGCTTGCGGGTATATGAAGTTTCAGCCTTTTATGATTTATCAGCAGCTTTTTCTTTTTTATCTGTACCCCAACCTCGCCTTTTTCATTGGCCTCCCGGTATACAATCCCGATGCTCTTCTCAGGATAAACGATGACACTGTCACCGATGTTGAATTCAATATCCTTTGTTTTTTTCAATTCCTCTTTATTTTTTTGATTTACATATCTTTTTTGAACCGGCATATTCCGTACTGTATTTCCCATTCCCCTGCGGGGGCTTTCCTCTATACCGATAAGGTTAAGGCCTTTTTTCCCGTATGCAGCTGCAGCCGCTCTTTCAATTATTTTATGGGAAAGCCCTAACCGCTGTGCCATATACAGAGCACAACTTTCTCCGGCATGCCCTATTTCCATCTTGTATAACGGAAGCAGTGTCTGGCGGTCAAAAGC
>LFTM01000115.1 GCA_001513505.1 Clostridiales bacterium DTU092
ATAAGAATACACATTTTGGGCTGTGTTGTCAACTACTTTTTTTGTTAACTATGCAATAAAGCAGAAACAGGCTTGTTTACGATAAAAAACATAAAAAATATGTTAAAATTACGGACAGGCTGCGTTATTTGGGTAAAATTGATGATTTCGTGACTGTAGTAAATAGAAAGTAATAATATTTATTATACTGGTGAAACCGGGGCTTATAGTATACTAAACTTTAAAAATCAAATGGTGTATTTTACAATATAATGTATTGAAAAGGATTTGTTATAATGTTATAATTAAATCACATGCTAATAATATTTCAAATACTTCTATGTTTGATATCCTCCTGGTAATATTTCATTCATGGTAATGCCAACTTAGTACTATAGTATCGGCTTTGTAGCAATGTTTATAGCAGTATATAGACTTGAATGAAATTTTTATATAATTCAACTGATTTCAATAAAATAATAAGGAGGTTTTTTTATGTATAAGCAAAAAGTGCTTCCACGATGGAGGGGATTCAATCTTCTCGGAGTATTTGTAATGAATTCTCCAGGGTATTTCGAGGAGAAGGATTTCCAGATGATATCGGATCTTGGATTCGACTTCGTACGTTTGCCGCTGAACTATACTTTCTGGATTGACTATGATGATCCATTTACAATTAACGAGAGCAAACTCGACGTAGTCGACCAAGCTGTAAGATGGGGCGAGAAGTATGGAATACATGTCAATATTGCCTTCCATCGAGCACCAGGTTTTTCAGTTGCCAAGGACAGGGTTGAACCCTTCGATTTGTGGCGCGACAAGGAAGCTTTAGAAGCATTTATACTCCACTGGACAACATTTGCCCGTCGTTATAAGGGAATACCCTCATCCAAAGTAAGTTTTAACCTGGTTAATGAGCCGGCTCAGGTTGGGCCTGCTGAACATGCAGCTGTTATGCGTCCTACCGTTGCTGCTATAAGGGAGATAGATCCGGATAGGCTGATTATATTGGATGGTTTAAATTACGGTAATGTTCCAATGCCTGATCTGGGGGATTTAGCCAAGGACAATGTTGCTCAGAGCTGTCGTGCATACATACCTGGTGGTGTAACACACTACAGGGCACTATGGGTTGACCGTAAACGCGATTTCCCTGAACCTAAGTGGCCGGGAGGATATGCTGCCGACGGAATCTGGGATCGTGAAAGATTGGAGCGTCATTATGGTGCATGGGCTGCAATGGCTGAGAACTTTAACATGGGAGTTCACTGCGGTGAAGGCGGAGTATTCAGCAATACTCCTCATGACGTAGCTCTGCGCTGGCTGGAAGACGTGCTGGATATACTTAAGACTTATAACATTGGGTATGCCTTGTGGAACTTCAGAGGCGGATTTGGAATATTGGACAGCGAAAGAAAAGATGTAGACTATGTAGATTACAGAGGGCATAAGCTTGATAAGAAAATGTTAGACCTGTTGAAGAAGTATTAATATATAATTTAAGAAAGAGAGCGTCGTAATTGTTCGGCGCTCTTTTTTTATATGCGCCCGCATGTACGACAGCTTGACGGGAAAGTCCGCGCTGAATTGAGTGGACGAGTTTGCATAAAAAACGAAGTCCAACACTATCCGAATTCAAACAATAGATACTGCGAAGCGTAGAAGGTATACCACGCAGCTATAAAAAGCCTTCAAATGGCGCAGTATTTACAAAATAAAAAAGAGGTAGAATAAAGTTCTA
>LFTM01000092.1 GCA_001513505.1 Clostridiales bacterium DTU092
TGTTCCTGCTGTAAACGATCCGGGGTTATTTCAAGCTGCAGGTTGTCGTCCGGTTCGGGAACATCATGATTTTCAGATAATTCATCATTATCATTACTGGGAGCAGCATCATTTGCTGAATCCAGCCCGGAAGAAAGTAATGGTACATCTACCGAAAGGGTTGGGGTAGGGGCACCCTGCAGCGGCTGGCCTTCTATGATTATCTCCGGATGTATCGGAACTACATAGTAGCTGTATTTCTTCCCACGGTTAACAAGCGTATCAGTCCATTCCACCATGTCAAGTTTGCCTGAGTGAATTTTGTAGACATGAAGGGGAGTGTCGTGTCCTTCTTCCAGCCTGAAGACATTATATACAGCAAATGTGTCCACAGGTTTGAATGAAATAACCGGCAATCCGATGCTATTTAATGATACGCTGAAGTCAGCCGGGGTTTGCGGTATAACCCAGTAATCCGATTGCTGGGCCGGCACTGTCTCGGGAGTAAAGTATTCAGTTATAACATACCCGGATGGAGTAAATGGGGATGCCAGCAGTACCTTCTTTTGTTCCCACAGTGCTTTTGCGTCAAGTTTAGCCTCTACTACCTTAAAGGGTTTTTGGAAGACAGGGGGTTTCTTGTCCCTGTACAGAAATCCAAATATTTTTTTTGCAATCTCTGCCGGTCTTATTCCTCCCAGGGCATCCGGTGGAAGATATTGTTTTTTATTTACTTGATCGAAACCCATCCACACTGTTACAACATATTGAGGGTTGTAAACGGCGATCCAGGAATCTTTCAAACCATTTATCCCTGAGAATTCGCTGGTTTCGGGAAGCTGTACCGTTCCGGTTTTTGCAGCAAGGGGCATGTTAAGCTCTTTTAGCCTGGTAGCAGTACCGCTTTCAACCGTGTCCTGAAGTATATCACTAATAATAAAAGCTGTTTCTTCGCTCATTACCTGTGTTTTCTTATTTTTTGATTCATAAACGACTATACCATATGAATTTTTTATGCGACGAATTGTGGTGTAATCCTTATACCTTCCGTTATCCGCCAGAACTGCATATGCTCTCGCCAGTTCAATAGGCGTGACCCCTTTGTAAAGCCCTCCCAGGGCAATGGCCAAATGTTCTCTGTCTTCATCGGCGAATGGTATTCCCATTTTTTCGGCAAATGAAATACCATTTTTTATACCGATATCCTGAAGAACCCGAACGGCAGGGATATTAATAGAATTGGCAAGTGCGTATCTCAAAGTGATCCATCCTCTGAATTTACCATCATAATTGGAAGGTTTGTAGCTTCCAAACCGGGTTTCCTGGTCCAATATAAATGTGACCGGAGTATAGCCGTGATGTTCAATGGCGGGTGCATATATAAGCAGAGGTTTTATAACCGAGCCGGGCTGTCTGCGCCCCTGAGTTGCTCTGTTAAGACCCTTTCTAATAACGTTATTATCATTTACCCCTTCACGACCCCCTACTAACGCCCGTATTTCACCTGATGAGGCATCCAACACTAC
>LFTM01000200.1 GCA_001513505.1 Clostridiales bacterium DTU092
GAGCCCAGTGCCGAGATGGATGTAAGCTGCACAACTTGTGACGGAGCTGGATGCCGGGTATGTTCTTATACAGGCTGGATAGAGATACTGGGAGCCGGGATGGTACATCCAAAGGTACTGATGTATGGAGGCATCGACCCTGAAAAATACAGCGGTTTTGCTTTCGGAATGGGTCTTGATCGTATAACCAATCTCAAATATGGAATTGATGACATTAGACTTTTGTTTGAAAACGACATACGTTTCCTGGATCAGTTTTAAAGGAGGAGTATATTATGCTGGTACCGCTGAAATGGCTTAAAGAATATGTAGATATTGATGTATCTGCTGAAGAACTGGCGCATCGTATGACCATGACCGGATCAAATGTTGAAGGGATACACAGGAAGGGAGAGGGTATAGAAAATGTAGTGGTTGGAAAGATATTGACCATTGAGCCCCATCCTAATGCAGATAAACTGGTGGTGTGCAATGTTGATACAGGTACACGACAGTACAGAATTGTGACCGGTGCTCCTAATGTAGAAGCAGGACAGCTTGTTCCGGTGGCTCTGGATGGTGCAACATTGCCCGGGGGACATAAAATTAACAGAAGCAAGATACGGGGAGTGGAATCCTGGGGAATGCTGTGTTCAGGAGAGGAGCTGGGCCTTACTGATGAAGATTATCCGGGAGCCGAAATAGACGGTATTCTGGTTTTGAAGGAAGAGTACCCGCTGGGTATGGATATAAGAGAAGCGTTGGGATTGGATGACGATATAATAGAGTTTGAAATTACCTCCAACCGCCCTGACTGCTTAAGCGTGATAGGCATTGCAAGGGAAGCTGCCGTTACACTTGACAGCAGTTTCAGACTGCCGAAGATAGAAGTAAAGGCGGATGTAGGGGATGTCAATACCGAAGCTGCTGTTAAGGTCAAAGATCCGGATCTGTGCCCCAGATACTGTGCCAGGGTTGTAAAAGATGTAAAAATTGCTCCATCCCCCCGTTGGATGCAGCAGAGGTTATCGGCTGCAGGCATTCGTCCCATTAACAACATTGTAGACATAACAAACTATGTTATGCTGGAGATGGGCCAGCCGATGCATGCTTTTGATTTGGATAAACTGACCGGAAAAACCATCGTGGTACGGAGAGCTTATGATGGTGAAAAGCTGGTTACTCTGGATGACAAAGAAAGGCTGTTGAATGATAACATGCTGGTTATCGCCGATACCGAAAAAGCCATAGGTCTGGCCGGGGTGATGGGGGGAGCTAATACTGAGATAAGTGATGACACCCGGAATGTTTTACTGGAAAGCGCTACTTTTGACAGAGGCAGTATACGTATGACAGCAAAAACACTGGGGCTTAGAAGCGAGTCGTCCAGCAGATTTGAAAAGGGTCTTGATATTAACAATGCAAGAGCTGCTATAGACCGTGCTGCACAGTTAATCGAAGAGCTGGATGCCGGAACTGTGGTTGAGGGTGTAATAGATGTATGTAATGGCTCGCTGTATGACAGAGTGTTGGAAGTTTCCTGGAAAAGGATTAATGAACTTCTTGGCTTGGATCTATCTCCGGAAATTATGGGAAATATATTGAAAAAGTTGGAATTTAAGGTAGAGATTAAGGGAGATAATTTGGAACTTGTAATTCCCTCTTTCAGACAGGATGTTGAAGGGGTTGCTGATATAGCCGAAGAGGTAGCACGAATATACGGTTATGATAAAATTCCCATGACTCTGATGGAAGGGACTGTCAGCAGAGGCAGAAGGACAAGAAAACAAAAACTAATAGATATGGTCAAGGATGTTTTGGTTGGATCCGGACTGTATGAGGTTGTTACCTATTCCTTTACGAGTCCGAGGGTTTATGAAACCATCGGTATTACCGATCCACAGGATATACCAAAGACCGTAAGAATTGCAAACCCTCTGGGAGAGGATCAGAGTATTATGCGTACCACACAAATTCCCAGCATTCTGGAGGTGTTGTCGCGAAACAGGAACAGAGGGCTCCCGTTATGCCAGGTATTTGAGATTGGGACGGCATTTTTGCCTAAATCTCTGCCGCTGAATGAACTTCCTGAAGAGAAGAGCATTTTAACCATAGGTGAATATGGTCCCGGTATGGATTACTATGATTTAAAAGGCAAGATCGAGATACTATTGAAATTCCTGGGCCTTTTAAATGGAGCCGAATTTGTACCTCGTGTTCATCCCACATTCCATCCTGGCAGAACGGCTATTTTGAAGCTTGGTTCAGCTGAAGCGGGCATTATTGGAGAGATACATCCTAAGGTAGCTGAAAATTATCAGCTTGAAGAAAGAGTTATTATGGCGGAACTGGATCTCGACATACTGCTGGATATGGCGAAGGATCAGCGAAGATACAGACCTCTTCCCAAATATCCCGCTGTTACCAGGGATCTGGCGCTGGTGGTCAGCAAAGACACTCTGGCCGGACAGGTGGAACGCTGCATATGGGAGTTTGGCGGAGAGCTGCTTGAAAAGGTCGAGCTTTTTGATGTATATGCCGGAAGTCAAATACCTGAGGGTTATAAGAGTATGGCATACGCGTTAAGCTACCGTGCCGCTGACAGGACATTGACCGATGAAGAGGTTAATGCTCTGCATGACAGCATTGTAAAAGGGCTGGAGAAAACCTTAGGTGCAAAACTAAGATAAGTAACTATAGGCATATTCAAGCGTTTGCTTAGCATAATGCCATGGAAATAAAAATGTGTTTTGGAGGGATGGTTTATGCGCTGGGAACACATGGTGCCAAAGGATTTTAGGAAGGCTGTCCAAGAAACGGGTCTATGTATTGTGCCCACCGGATCCCTGGAACGGCATGGGGAACACCTGCCTTTTGGATGCGATATGATCATAAGTCATACAGTAGCGTGCAAGGCTGCCGAGATTGAACCGGCGGTTGTTTTCCCCCCCTATTTCATGATGCAGGTGCACGAAGCTGCCTGTTTTACCGGTACGGTCAATTATCCCCAGGCTTTTGCCATAGAAGCTTTTGGACTGCTTTTAAAGTCCATTGCTGCCAACGGATTCAAAAAAATTCTTGTTGTAAACGGTCATGGAGGCAACAATCATATGCTGGATTACTTTGCCATGAGCCGGTTGGATGAACCTACAGATTATATATTTTATTATACCAATGTTGGTGAAGCTCTTACCGACGAGGAACGCAGAAAAATCGACAGTTTATGGGAAACGGATTTTGGCGGCCATGCATGTGAAAGAGAGACCTCGCTTTTTATGGCCTGCTGTCCTGGCAAGGTAAAACTGGAATATGCTCCGGAGCAGATGGTTAAGCCATTGAAACGCTTTGAACATCTGTGGAAAAACGGTGTTCATAATGCGCTGTGGTGGTATGCCGATTACCCGGAAAACGTGGTGGGTAATGCCAGTTATGCCACTGAGGAAAAGGGAAGGATAGTACTGGATATCTATGCTAAAGCATTAGCCCGCGCCATTAAGGCGGTTAAGGATGACCAGGAGGCTCCCAGACTGCAGGCCGAGTTTACCAAACGGGTACAAAACAAAATTTTATAGCTAAAACCACAAAAATTCGACAAAATGCTTGTATAAATATGGCAGCTGTTATATAATAGGGTTAAGCATAAGCTGTGATAGGAGATGTGAGCCATGGTGCAAAAAACTATAACCGTGGTAAAGATTGGTGGGCGGGAGTATACAATAAAAAGTGTGGAGTCGCAGGAATATATCCACAGGGTAGCTATTTATGTCAACAACAAACTTGAAGAGGTTGAATCGCGACAGCCAAACCTTAGCTCCTCCATGGCAGTAATGCTGACCGCTATTAATTTAGCTGATGAGGTAATCAAACTCAGGGAAAAGGTTGATAAACTACAGAGAGAGTTGAATGTGGTGCATTCTCTTTTAGATGAAGACGATGATTCTTCTGTGCCATCCAATGTGTATGATGTATCACGAAGAGCACAGCGCTGATGTTATACCTTTTATTCACATATAACCCCTCAAAGCGGCCGTCAGGCTGCTTTTTTCATTGTGTACCAAAGTAGAATATCAATATAATAAGAAACATGGTATAATAGAAAAAACCAGTTAAATGAGGGAACAGAAGTGAACGATAGAACTTTACGAGTACTTGAATATGATAAGATAATAAAGATGCTTGTTGATCATACTGTTTCAGCTGCGGGAGCGGAGATGGCAGGAAATCTAAAACCTGTCACAAATAGAGATACGGTTATAAAACGCCTGACCGAAGCAACCGAAGCAATAACTGTAATCTCCAGCTATGGTTCATCGCCGGTAGGAGAATTTCCCGATATACGCCATTCTCTGAAAAGAGTTGGTATAGGAGCAAGCTTAAGCGCATCCGAACTGCTTGAGATAGGGCACGTTCTTGGGATGTGCAAGCAGCTTAAGGATATTATTATGGATCGGGACCAGCGATATAATCTGCAGGTTCCAAATATTTATTATTTGGTATCCCTGCTTAACCCACATGATGAATTAAGGGACGAAATATTCCGGTGTATAGAGCCCGATGGAATCATTTCTGATAATGCCAGTCCGGCGCTCAACAGTATCCGCCGCAATATATTGCGTATCCAGAATAGTATAAAGGATCTTTTAAATAATATTATCCATTCGCCTCATTACCAGAAATATCTTCAGGAACCTATAATCACTATCAGAGGTGACAGGTATGTGGTTCCTGTTAAACAGGAACACCGTTCTAATGTACCGGGTCTGGTCCATGATCAATCGGCCAGCGGTGCCACATTGTTTATCGAGCCTATGTCGGTGGTACAGGCTAACAATGAATTAAGAGAATGGTCATTAAAGGAAAAAAGAGAGATTGAGAGGATTCTGGCTGAACTGTCGGAAAAGGTACGGGAAGAAAGAGAAAATATTGCCAGTTCCTTTGAAATTCTTGTTAAGCTGGACTTTATCTTTGCCAAGGGCAAGTTAGGACGTTCAATGGATGGGATGGCTCCCAGGCTGGTTGATGAACCTAAAATCTCAATAGTCAACGGCAGGCATCCTCTTATTCAACCCCAGGATGTAGTACCTATAACTATCAATCTGGGGTACAAATTCAACACCCTTGTGATTACCGGGCCTAATACCGGTGGGAAAACGGTGACTCTAAAAACAGCCGGGCTTTTTGCCCTGATGACCCAGGCAGGTCTGTGTATTCCGGCAGATCCGGGCACGGAGATGGGCGTATTTAACCAGGTGTTTGCCGATATTGGTGATGAACAGAGCATAGAACAAAATCTTAGTACATTTTCATCCCATATGGTTAATATCGTATCAATTATAAATAATGTTGATGAGGGCTCCCTTGTATTGCTTGATGAGCTGGGCGCAGGGACCGATCCTACCGAAGGAGCGGCTTTGGCTATGGCAATATTGGCTCATTTACATCGTTTGGGAGCCAGAACTATTGCTACAACCCACTACAGTCAGCTTAAGATATTTGCATTAACTCAGGATGGGATGGAAAATGCCTCTATGGAATTTGATGTGGATTCTTTGGAACCCACCTTCCGCCTTCTCATAGGTGTGCCTGGAAGAAGCAATGCTTTCGAGATTTCAAGAAGACTCGGCCTTAAAGGTGATCTTATTGAAAAAGCCAGGGAATTCCTAAGTCAGGAGGACATTCGGTTTGAAGACCTGCTTTCTGACATGCAATACAATCAAATAAAAGCCAGGGAGGATCGGCAAAAGGCGAAGAGGCATCTGGAGGACATAGAAAAATTGCGGAAGGAATTGATGGAAAAGGAGGAACGTCTGGAAGCGGATCGGGACCGGGTGCTTCGAAGGGCAAGAGAAGAGGCAAGGAGGATTTTAAGACACGCTAAAGAAGAAGCTGATGGCTTAATAAGAGAATTGAACAGGTTAGCACAGGAGAATGCCGAAAAGGAACGAAACAGGGCAATAGAAATGCAAAGAAAAAGACTGAAGCAGAGCCTGGATGAGCTGGACGCACAGCTTTCCCATCAGTCAAAGTCTGCCGGGGTCAGCCATATAACACCAACAGATATCCGCTTGGGAGAAACGGTGTATGTGAATACTCTTGGCCAGAAAGGTCAGGTTTTGACACTTCCCAACGAAAATGGAGATGTCATGATTCAGATTGGAATCATGAAGGTAGAAGTAAAACTGACGGATTTAAGAAGAACGGAAGAGGATGATGGTCCAAAAAGAACCGGCACTTCAGGGAAAAAGCCGTCACCCAGGTTGGAAAATATTACTACAGAGATTGATTTGCGTGGACAGACGGTGGAGGAAGCATTACTGAATGTTGACAAATATCTGGACGACGCGTTTTTGTCAGGGCTAAAGACAGTGACCATTATTCACGGCAAGGGTACCGGTGTGCTGAGAGATGGAATACACCAGTATTTGCAACAGCATCCTCATGTAAAAAGATTCCGGTTGGGTAAATACGGCGAAGGTGAAAGCGGCGTTACGGTAGTTGAACTGAAATAAGGAGGTTTTATGATACTGGTAAGTGCTTGTTTAGCGGGGATTAACTGTAAATATAACGGTGGTAACAATGTTGTACCCGAAATAGTTGAACTTGTAAAGCAGGGAAAAGCCATTCCGGTATGTCCTGAACAGTTAGGAGGTCTGCCGACCCCCAGAACACCCGCTGAGATAAAGGGAGGCACTGCGCAGGATGTACTGAACGGCAGAGCTGCTGTGATAATGCGGAATGGGAAGGATGTAACCTCAAACTTTGTAAAGGGTGCCGTGGAAACTCTAAGGTTTTGCAGAGACGTTGGCATTAAGCAGGCTATTCTTAAATCAAGAAGCCCTTCTTGCGGTAAAGGTTATGTCTATGACGGCTCCTTTTCAGGCAGGCTTACTGAAGGAAACGGAGTTACCGCGCACATGCTTATGGAAAACGGTATATATGTTATAACGGAAAATGAAATAGCAAAACTTAGAAGGTATGAAGGAAAATAACATTGAGTGTAGAATATAATCCTAGAGCATAATGTGATTATATATATAATGAAATAATATAGTGAAAATTGGAACAGGGGGGTTACAATGGCTTATCTGCTTGGAATTGATATTGGAACTTCGGGTACAAAAACCGTGCTTTTTAATGAGCATGGGAACACGGTAGCCAGCGCAATAGGAGAATATCCCCTTTATCAGCCTCAAATCGGCTGGGCTGAGCAGGACCCTGAGGATTGGTGGAAAGCTACTGTGGATACTATCCGGCAGGTACTGTCAAAGAGCGGTATCAATCCTGCCGATATAAAGGGCATAGGCTTGTCCGGTCAGATGCATGGAATGGTGTTGCTGGACAAGGATGGAAACGTTATTCGTTCTTCTATAATTTGGTGCGATCAACGTACTCAGGAAGAATGCGATCAAATTACCGAGATCATTGGAAGGGACAGGCTTATTGAAATTACTGCAAATCCTGCACTGACAGGATTCACCGCCTCCAAAGTTATGTGGGTAAAAAATCACCAGCCGGAATATTTTGAAAAAATTAACAAAATACTGCTGCCTAAGGATTATATACGATACAGATTAACAGGGGAATACGCAACCGAGGTATCTGATGCGAGCGGTATGCAGTTCCTTGATGTGCCAAAGCGAAGGTGGAGTTATGAGATTTTGGACAAACTGGGAATAGAACGTGAATGGATGCCTGAGGTTTATGAGTCCCAGGAAATCAGCGGTAAGGTGACTGAACAGGCCGCCCGGATGACCGGTTTATTGCCGGGTACACCGGTTGCAGGTGGTGGCGGAGATCAGGCTGCCGGCGCTGTTGGTAACGGGATAGTAAAACCTGGGGTGATCTCTTCGACCATAGGTACCTCAGGTGTCGTTTTTGCTCACATGGATCAAGTCAGCATAGATCCTTTGGGGAGGGTACATACTTTCTGTCATGCAGTACCCAATACCTGGCATGTTATGGGAGTAACACAGGGAGCCGGGCTTTCATTACAATGGATGCGTAATAACTTTGGCGGCGCAGAATGTGAACTTGCCAGGTTCCTTGATATAGATCCTTACGTCCTGATGGATGCACAGGCTGAAAAGGCGGTACCTGGATGCGAAGGTCTTATCTACTTACCCTACATGATGGGTGAACGGACTCCACATCTTGATCCGTATGCAAAAGGCGTTTTCTTTGGTATATCAGCAAAACATGGCAGAAATGAGATGATTCGTGCTGTTATGGAAGGGGTATCTTACAGCCTGCGAGATTGTCTGGAAATTATAAAATCCATGGGGGTTCCGGTTTCTGAAGTCCGCGCTTCAGGCGGTGGAGGCAAGAGTAAACTATGGCGTCAGATGCAGGCGGATGTGTTCAACATTTCCATAACCACTATAAATACTACTGAAGGACCTGCAATGGGTGCCGCATTATTAGCCGGTGTAGGAGCAGGGGTATACAGCAGCGTTGCAGAAGCGTGCGAAACTGCTATAAAGACGGTGGGTGTTCAGCATCCAATAGAAGAGAATGTAAAGGTATATGACAGGTATTATCTGGTATATAAAGATCTCTATCATTCATTGAAGGACAACTATTTAAAGATTGCCGAGATCCAGCGTGAACTTAGTTGAGGGGAAAGGCGGTATGAATTTACTTGAAAGATTCCTGCCTAAGACAGACAATTTCTTTATTGAGGGAATGAGGCTTGCCCTGCTGGATTTTGTATTTCTGACAGCAAGTGGCTTAATAGTATTTGTTCTATTCTCACTGGCAGGTTTAATTAGGAGAATTGGTATCCCCGTACCTTTTCCGGTATGGCTTGTCTCATTATTTTTAGTGATACCATATTATGTTTTTTTGTTTGAATACGGTAAAACATATGGTTCAAAAAACAACAGGAGACAGCTGTACAGAGGTTTTATGGTGGGGATACTTGGGCATCTGCCAAATTTTATATTGATTTTTATATTGATACAGGGCCAAATGTTCAGGTATTTTAACCCGCAGGTCTGGAAGGCAGTGTTTACCATGCTTGGCATGGTCAGTATTGTGGCTCCGATTATGGTTGCCCTGGGTTCTGTGGACAATAAGTAGATCACGGATAATACAAAAAAGCAGGGGTGTTAAATTCACCCCTGCTTTTTCTTTTCTTTTTATTTTCTACTCTACTTTAAACCTGTTGATAGCCTGCATCAGTTCATCGGCAAGGTTGTTCAGCTCTTCAGCAAAAGAAGCAAGATGTTCTATACCTGAAAGCTGTTCTTCGGTGGAAGCTGTTACCTCTTGTGTGGAAGCAGCTGATTCCTCCGAGACAGCCGAAATGTTCTGCATAGCCAGGACGGTCTGGTTTTTATCATCTTCCATTTCCATGACGCCGTTAATAATGTACTGGACGCGTTTGGTCAGTGCCTCGGTTGATTCGGCTATCTGTCTGAAAGCTGCAATTGTTGCAGCTACTGCTTTATTTTGAGATTGTACTATCTCTTCAGCGGTTTGGGCCCGCTTAACCATCTGGGCAGTCTGCTCCTGAGTTGTTTTTATGATTGATGTAATCTCTCTGGTGGCAGCCATGGATTGCTCAGCCAGTTTACGTACTTCATTGGCTACTACTGCAAATCCTCTTCCCATTTCACCTGCCCTTGCAGCTTCAATTGCGGCATTGAGTGCAAGAAGATTGGTTTGATCCGCGATGTTATCAATAACCCTGGTGATTTTACCAATGGATTGGGAATGCTGTTCCAGTAAGTTTATATCCGATATGATTCCTTCAGTTATACTGGTTGTCTCGCTTGTTGCCTGATCCAGTTCGTCTATAGAACTTAGTCCTTGTTGTGCCAGGTTCATGGTCTGTTTTGACAGGTTGTCAATTTCTTTTGCGTTATTCGTTACTTCGTTGATCTTTGCAGCCAACAGATCCATTTTCTGGACACCTTGTTCTGCATCCGCAGCCTGTTCGGCCGCTCCATGGGAAATCTCCTGTATTGCCCGGGAAATTTCCTGTGAAGAAGCCGTTACCTGCTGGGATGTAGATGCGACAACTGATGCGGATTCAGCAACTTTTTGTGCTAACGAGGCAGCCTGGTTAATAAGCTGGCGCATGTTTCCTATCATTCCATTTATACTCTTTGTCAGTATCCCAAGCTCATCTTTGCGCCTGGACACCGGATTAACGGTCAAATCACCCATAGCGGCCTGTTCGGCAGCGCCAATGATTCGATTGATTGTACGTCCCATACTGCTGGACATATACAAGCCCAGGAACAGGGCAACAAAAGAGGCTAGTATAACCAGACCCAATGTTAAACTGGCAATATCCTTTGTGGCTGCAAAAAGTTCCGAATTCGGGATTAAACCCAATATGGTGTAACCCGTATTACCTACTTTGAAGTATATCATAGTGCATTCTTCACCGTTATGGGTTACCTGATGAGTCCCGCTGGGCTCCTTTGAACTTTCAATTATCTGGAAAAAGCTCTCTTGTGTAATACCTGTATTTTGCTCAGTGTTGTCATCATTTTGTTCTGCATCTTCACCATTTTGTTCTGTGTCAGTACCGTCGGTATCCGTGTCGTCACTATTTTGTTCTGCATTTCCAGCCTGGGTATTCATATCGTTGGCAGATATAGAGCTAATAGTATAACCATCCGGTCCGATCAGATGGATTTCGCTGTTTTCGGTTAGTTGTACATTTTTAACCAGCTCAAAGATAGGCGGGTATTTTATATCTATGATCAAGACACCGGCGAGCTGGGCTGTAGTGAGGTTTTTGATGGCACGAATACATGAAAAGGAAAACTGGTTTCCGGTGGAATATGCTTCATCCAGTTCCGGGTGTTCGCCTACCCAAATGAGTCTTCCGTCAGATTCAATAGCGGCTTTGTACCAGTCGGATTCTTTAATCTTCCCGAAATCCAGCTTAAAGGTAGCCATACTTCCGCCAAGGCTGATTGTATGATCCTGGTCAATTAACAGTACTATATTGGCTATGAATTGGTGATCGGACAATGTAAAGCCGTTTAAATAACTCTTTACATCATCCCATAATTTTACCAATTCATGCCGTTCTAAAGTAGCATATTGCGATACAAAATCCTGAACATCCTGGTTTCTGAATATTTGCAATGATATATTTTCAATATTGGAAAAAATGAGGCTAAGATACTGAGACATTTTTTCCATTGTTTGAATTGTTGAGTGCTCGGTAAGGTTTTTAATAGCAGCTTCTGCTTTTTGATGAGAATAATAACCCAGGAGAGATATGGGGATAATCATCACCAAAAAGGCTGCTATCAGCTTTACGCTGATACTGTTAAAACGAAACTGTTTTCTGACCGGTTTTGGAGTGTTTGTTGTTTTTTGTGCCACGATGGTTCCGGCAAGGGATCATATTTATATATAATTTGACTTTCCCTTGCCTCCCTCCTTTCTTTGCAGGTATCATTTTAGCTTTATTTGTTGCTTTATGTATAAATATGTAACATATTACGGTTACTTGGAATATATTTCTACATAAAACAGGAAAATCCTTATTATTATTGTGCAGATGTTATAATATTTTATAGAATATTGCGATTATGTCCGGGAGCGTTTGTGAAATGATAATTGAGTACAGACGGCTCTATGGCTAAAATGGTAGTTCAGGGTTCTTTTCATAATTAGGTTTTGTGTATATAATTTAAATAGAGACTTTGATGAAGGGAAGATATTGGATATGAAAACTCAGAATCATAGAATAATGGTAGTTGATGATGATCCGAATATAGCGCAATTGATAAGATTATATCTTGAAAGCGAAGGTTATCGCGTTGAACATTATCTGGATGGGGTATCCTGTGTTGAGTCGTTTAAAAGCAATCCTCCTAATCTGGTAATACTTGACATTATGCTTCCTGGTATGGATGGCTGGGACGTTTGTAAAGAGATAAGAAAGGAAAGTGATGTCCCTATAATTATGCTTACCGCTAAAGGAGAAACTTTTGATAAGGTACTTGGTCTGGAGCTGGGGGCCGATGACTATATAGTGAAACCCTTTGACCCGAAAGAATTGGTTGCCAGGGTAAAAGCGGTCCTTCGACGCTCAAACGCACCAGGTATAAGGGAAAAAATCGTTTCATATCCTAATTTAACAGTTAATATTGGCAACTACACTGTGGAATATCACGGTGAAACGATAGAAATGCCCCCGAAAGAGTTGGAATTACTCTATTTTCTGGCTTCTCATCCGAACAAAGTTTTTACACGGGAGCAATTACTGGATCAGGTATGGGGTTACGACTTTTACGGAGATACACGGACAGTTGATGTACATGTCAAAAGACTTAGGGAGAAATTTACTGATCCTGATGATTCATGGAGTATAAAGACGGTGTGGGGAGTAGGATATAAATTTGAGGTGAATTAGATGTTTCGATCTTTATTCATGCGTTTGATGGTGACATACTTTGTGATAATACTGGTTACCCTGGTTATACTTGGCCTGTTGTTATCTACATTTTTCATGGACTATACCTTTGATAAAAAAGCTCAGGAGTTGATAAGAGAGGGCAAAGCACTTAATCCATATATTGAAATGTACAGTATGGGAATATTGAATCAGGAGACATTGTACAGTTATTTCTCAACAATTGACCGTTTCTTAAACACAACCGTGTGGGTAAGTGACGGGCTGGGGTATATTTGGATTGCCTACAGCTCATCAGGGGAAGATCAGGAAAGATGGGAAGAACAGAAGCTTACAGAGGATGAATTTATACAGGTATTAAAAGGTAATATTATCACAAAGACCGGACGTTTTGGCGGACGGTTCAACGTTCCTGTTCTAACCGTAGGAGTTCCCTTGAGGATAAGAAACAAGATTATGGGTGCAATATTTCTTCACTCACCGGTACAGGGAATTAAGAGTACCCTGAATGATATCTACAGGAACATCTGGTGGGCGGCTTTTATATCGGCGGGACTCTCGGTTTTNNACTCTCGGTTTTATTTTTATACTGGACATCCCGAAGAATATCAAAACCGTTGATACAAATGAATGAGATTTCACGGGAATTTGCTCAGGGCAATTTTAGCCGCAGGGTTAAGGTTCAGACAAAAGATGAAACGGGGCAGCTGGCGGTAAATTTTAATGCCATGGCGGATTCCCTTGAAAAGCTGGAGGAGATGCGCAGGAGCTTTGTAGCCAATGTATCCCATGAATTAAGGTCACCTCTTACATCGATTATGGGGTATGTTCAGGGGGTATTGGATAATACAATAAAACCGGACGAAAGGGATAAATACTTAAAGATAAGCCTGTCCGAAGCTCAAAGGCTGAGCAAGCTGATAGATGAGCTTTTAGACCTTTCACAGATTGAATCAGGACAATTCTCGCTTAATATGGTTGTGTTCGATATTAATGAACAGATCAGGCGTTCGATTATTTCCTATGAAGAGAGGATAAACCAAAAAAATATAGATGTTGAAGTGGATTTTGAAGACGAATATTGTTGGGTAGAAGCTGATGTGGACAGAATTCAGCAGGTGGTTCTAAATCTCATTGATAATGCCATAAAGTATAACCGAGAGAACGGAAAATTAACTATCAGGACCTGGAAACGCAGGGATAAAGCCTATATAAAAATACAGGACAGAGGACCCGGTATTCCCAAAGAGGATATCGTGCATATCTGGGAGCGCTTCTATCAGGTAGATAAGTCAAGAAGCAGCAAAAATGAGGGCAGAGGTTTGGGTTTGTCCATTGTTAAAAAGATAATTGAACAGCATGAACAGAATATATGGGTTAATAGCAGGCTTGGTGAGGGTACTGCCTTTATTTTTTCATTAAAATCAGCCAGAAGGCCGGAAAGAAATCGATAAAAATTTACAGCCCGTTCATATTTTATTAAAAAAACATGTTTATAATAAATTAGGAACAAAAATATTAACGGAGGTGCAAAATCGTGAGAGAATTTTATGAATTTGATGAACAGCAGTACGAACGAAAAGGCAGAGTGTGGAAATATATAGCAGTTGCTATTGTTTTTGCATTGATAGGTGCTATCGGAATGTATTATATATCACCTTTTATAAATGAGCATTCAAAGAATACTGCTATGAGTCCCGGTCAGGAGGAGCAGCAGAAACAACAGCAGGCTGATGACAGCAATAAAGGTATTGTTCCTGAACTTGGTGCAAAAGGTGATCTGTTCATTACAACCGACAATCCTGTCGTTGACATAGCAGAAAAGGTTGGTCCTGCTGTTGTGGGTATAACAAACAAGAGCATTGTTACTTACCGCGACTGGTTTTTTGGTGATTACTACATGGAGGAGCAGGAAGGTTACGGTTCAGGGATCATTATAAGTGAAGAAGGGCATATTGTTACAAATGCCCATGTTGTTCAGGGAGCAAAGGAAATATTTGTGGTCTTTCAGGGTGAAAAGCAGGTTAAAGCCCAGCTCGTTGGAGCGGACGCCAACAGCGACGTGGCGGTGGTAAAAGTAGATAAGAAGGATGTTGAAGCTGTAGAGGCGGAGTTTACCGTAGCTAAACTTGGAGATTCCGACAAAGTGCGCCCCGGGGAGCTTGCGGTTGCAATTGGAAACCCCCTTGGTCATGATCTGGCTGGCACTATCACCGTAGGGGTTATCAGTGCTATCAATCGTACCCTTGTGGTTGATGAAAAGCCGTTAAAACTCATCCAGACCGATGCGGCCATAAACCGTGGCAACAGTGGAGGTGCTCTGGTAAATGCTAACGGGGAAGTCATTGGCATGAATACGCTAAAGGGCAGCGGTACCGAAGGTCTTGGTTTTGCCATACCCACTAATGAGTTTTTACCCATTGTGGAAGAGTTGATTGAAAAAGGCGTTGTGGTAAGGGAGGATGACAAACCGGGTCTTGGGATTCGCGGTCAGGAGATAACTAAGGAGGATGCTGAGAAGCTTGGATATCCACAGGGTATACTGGTGATTGCCATTGCCCAGAATGGAGCTGCAGCCAAAGCCGCTATACAACCGGGTGATGTAATTATTGGTTTTAATGAAAAAGAGACAAAGGATTTTCAGACACTGAAGGATTTAATTGAAAAACAAAAAGTTGGGGATGTGGTAAAAGTAAAGATATGGAGAGAAGGCAAGGAATTCACACTGCCCGTAACACTGCAGCCGCTGCAGAATTAGTATTGGTTTGATATATGATAAATAAAGAACCGAGACGGATGTCCCGGTTCTGTGAAATATGATTAATTATCATATATAAACTTTGCGAGAAATCTGGGTATTTCCTCATAGTTGCCCCAGCGGTTGCCGAAAACTCTGAGTCTTGCTCCGGTTTGTATGGAAACATTGCCCCAGTATTCAACGGAGACCAGCTGTGGGGACTGGGGATCGTCTGAGATATCAAGAGTAAACCGGTTCTTGTCACCCATTGACTGGATATCCTCAACGGTTCCTTTAAATACGAACGTTCTGCCATTATGCAGATCCGGATTATTTCTAAGCTGGTTATAGTCCACGGCCCAGGCCCGGCTGGTGTATTCTGCTTCAGTAACGGGCCGTTCGATTATAACTTGTGTAACAGAATCCTCTTTTCCTTCCAGGCGGGCTGTTATGGTACATGGAGTATATCCGGGGTATGAAGCTTTGACATAGATGGTAAAATTACCTGTTTCGGGGTCAACTTCAGGTTCGGCTCTGGTTTCAAGATCTACTTCAAGGGTAGCCTGGGGATCGGTGGTACCGGTAATTTTAGCCCATTGGCCGGAAACTTCTATTGGGCCGGTTTGATCTATGTCCAATGGGATTTCCAGCTGTTGCCGTTTTAAAACTAATTTACGTATGTTTTCAACATAGTTTCTGGTTGCCACCCGTATCTCGAATACATTTTCAGGGTCATCAGGTACGGGGAATTCCTTTTCGAACAGGCCTTCACTGTCAACCAAATCGCTGTAATTGTCATCATTTATGAACACTTGAGAACCCGGTTCCACCTTAAATACAATACGGCAGGTTTCACCTTCAATAAACACTTCATCCGTTGAAGGATGCACCATAGTTAAAGGGGATAAGGGAGCATCAAGTACGAATTCTACCCTTTCCTTAACCGGTGAAAGGCCTTCCTTATAGATGGTGGCGTCAAGGGTAACCTTTACCTGTTCATCTTGGTTGATTTCTGAAAATGATGAGTAAAGAAATGCATCATCGTATACCACTTCCACTTTGCCATCGGTTACTTCATAAGTTTCTCCCAGTATTTCAACTCTTTCTCCATTGCTTGTGTTAATAATTATCCTGTGCACCGGTTTTCCATCTATAACCGCAGTTTCAACAAATGAGGATGCTGTTATTTTCGGGCTTGACACATGAGTTTTTTTTGAATATTTCGACAATTGATCAAGTGTAATATATACACCTACACCTAATATGGCCAACAGGATAATGCTGACACAAACAGTTACCAACCTCTTTAGGTTTCGCGATGAGGTTTTGGATTTTCGATAGCGGCGAAGGGGTATTTGCTCTGTATAGTCAAGTTCTGATTCCTGTTCAGACGAAAAGAGTATATCATCCATACCATCCCATGCCATTTCCGTTTTATCTGCATCCTCAAATTCGGTGGATTCCGGCTGGTATGGGAGTTTATTGCCGCAGTAGTAACAGTAACGGTGGTAATAGTTGTTTTTTGTCCCGCAGGACGAGCATATCATATACGATCTCCCTCCTATCACTAATTACTATTCGCAAATTTATCCAAAAATCCTTCTATCTTTGCATAAAAAAGCAATGGTGACTATATAGAATTTTTCGGGTTTCTTTTATTTGCAGAATATAATGGAAGTCACCTTACGGAAAAGCTTAGAGCCTGTTAACGCAGCGCGGGATAAGTCCGAATCACTGTTTGAGCGAAGCGGGTTTGATGATGACCCAAGAGTAAGTTTTACTTATTTCCAGCCTTGGAGCTCCAATGGTTGGAATTATATTCTGCAAAATATTATTCAGTAAAAATATGGCGGTATGTCCGGATTTTATGAATAAGGGGTTTTAATATGGGCAAAATCATGTTACAATTATTTCTAAAGCACTGATAATAAATCAAGAGGGGGCTTAATAATATGGATCACTTTCATGGCAGGGATCATTTTCATGAAGAGTCTGTAAGCAGAGTCAAAATGGGATTAAACTCAATTATATATGCTTTGTGCTATATAGCAATGGTATTTTTTGCATTATTGGCCGTGTGGGGTTTTAATTCAATATTCTATCAAATAGCTGCCGGCCAAATAAACTTTATGACCATAATAGTGATGCTGGTATCAGGTGGGCTTGCGTATGGGTTCTATGTTTTGAAAAACAACCAGCGTATTGAATATGACTATACATTCACCAACGGGGTTTTAGATATAGCAAAGATTATAAACAACAGCAAGAGAAAAAGATTGTTATCTATGAATGTAAAGGATTTTGAAGTGGTAGCTCCTATAAGTGATGAAGGTTTTCAGCGGATGCTCAACCATAAAGGTATTCAGAAACGCTATAATTATTTTCTCAACCGGGGTGGGGGGCTTTACTATGGTGTTTTTACCCAGGACGGTGCGAAATCCATGCTGGTATTTGAACCAAGTCAGAAAATGCTGGAGCTGTTTAAAATATATAATCCCCGGAATATAAAGATCCAGTAAAAAAACTTAGACCCCTGAAAAGGGGTCTTTTTGATGTCCGGGAACAAATTGAAGATTACAGTATATTTTAGATTGTTTCTTTGATATAAGTGTGTAGATGAATGCGTAAATACTTTATATTGTAAGAACCATAGTAAAGGGGTAAAATAAGGAATAATCCGGTTTTTAATTAGGAAAGGGAGGATATCGTGTATGGAAAAAGAGATTTATCTGGATAATGCAGCTACTACACCTGTTCATCCTGATATAGCAAAGACAGTAATGGAATGTATGGTAAATGACTATGGAAATCCATCCTCTTTGCATAGATTAGGGTTAAATGCCGAAAAAAAGTTAAAAGCTGCCAGGGAAGAACTGGCTATGGCACTGGGAGTAAACGCTGACGGTATTTTTTTTACTTCCGGTGGTACTGAAGCCAACAATCTGGCTATCATTGGAACGGCATTGGCCAGGAAAAATAGGGGAAAACACTGTATAACCACACAAATAGAACATCCTTCTGTGTTAAATACTTTCAAATACCTGGAAAAGGAAGGCTGGGAGGTTACCTATATACCGGCAGATAGGCAGGGAATTGTGGATCCTGATGATGTTGCCAATGCTGTCCGTCCGGATACGGTGTTGATCAGCATCATGCATGTGAATAATGAGATAGGTTCCATTCAACCTGTTAAAGATATTGGCAGGCTAATTAAGGGGAAAGGGATGACACCGGTTTTTCATGTGGATGCAATCCAGTCATTTGGAAAAATAGATTTAAAACCGGAAAGCTGGGGTATTGATATTTTATCGGTCAGCGGTCATAAAATCCATGCTCCGAAAGGAGTAGGCGCGCTGTATATAAGAAAGGGAATAAAAGTGCATCCTGTCCATTGGGGCGGCGGACAGGAAGGAGGGGTACGGAGCGGAACGGAGAACGTACCGGGGATAGTTGGTTTTGGTGAAGCGGTACGATGGATTGAGAATGATGTGGACAAAAAATATCTATATTTGTTAAAAGGAATTCTGGTAGCCGGCTTAAAGGAAAGAGTGTCCGAAATGGTCATTAATGGACCTGAACCACAGCATGGGGCTCCCCATATACTAAACGTCAGCTTTCCCCCTGTCAGGGGTGAGGTAATGCTCCATGCACTGGAGGATAAAGGGGTATACGTTGGTACGGGTTCCGCATGTTCATCCAGAAGAGGGAATGTAAGTCCGGTTTTTGAAGCGACAGGGCTGGGAAAGGAGATAGCCCAAAGCGCCATTAGGATTAGCCTGTCATATATGAATACAGAGGATGAAATATACAGGGCAGTTGATTTGATAGAAAAATGTGTCAGAGAACTGGAGGGTTTTACAAGGAGGTAGGGTAATGGAAAAGGTACTATTGCTGCGATATGGAGAAATACATCTTAAAGGATTGAACCGTCCCTATTTTGAAAGGGTGCTTCTTTCTAATATAGAAAAGGCGCTGGAAGCATACGGGGATGTTAAGGTTATAAAGGCTCAGGGAAGATATTATATAGAGAATCTGGGGGATGATCCCCGGATATACGATGCAGTTTCCAGGATATTCGGTATTATATCCTTTAGTCCGGCTTTAAAGGTCGAAAAGAGTATGGATGCTATCCGGAAGGCGGCAGAACTTCAGCTTAAAGAGGCTATGGAGGCTCAGGGAGATTTTAACGAATTAACCTTTAAAGTGGAATCCAGAAGATCGGATAAAAGCTTTCCTTTAAACTCAATGGAGCTGAGCCGTGTTATTGGAGCTCATCTATTGAAAAATTTCTCAGGGATTAAGGTTGATGTTCATCAGCCTATGGTCACCATTAACATTGAGATAAGGGAATGGGCATATGTATATCACCGGATTATATCCGGGGCAGGAGGCATGCCGGTCGGGACAAACGGGAAAGCGGCGCTGATGCTTTCAGGTGGCATAGACAGTCCGGTGGCCGGATGGATGATATCCAAGAGAGGAGTTAAACTTACGGCAGTTCATTTTCACAGCTTTCCCTATACCAGCGATCGTTCAAAGGAGAAAGTGATTGAACTGTGCAGGATCCTTACCAGGTATTGCGGTCCGATAAGACTGTACGTTGTGCCGTTTACAAGGATTCAACAGGAACTATACCAAAAGTGTCCCGATAACATGCTTACACTGCTTATGAGAAGATTTATGATGAAGATCGGGGAGATTATTGCCGGAAAAGAAGGGGCAAGTGTATTGATAACCGGTGAAAGCTTAGGTCAGGTAGCCAGCCAGACTCTCGAAAGTTTAATTGTTACCGATGACGCTGTATCTATGCCTATATTAAGACCTCTGATAGGGATGGATAAGATTGAAATAATTGATATAGCTAAGGAGATCGATACCTACGAAACATCTATCCTTCCCTATGAAGACTGCTGTACGATATTTGTACCAAAGCACCCTCTTACCAAACCCAGACTGGACAGGATCAGGGAAGCTGAAACACTGGTAGAAGGTGAGGAGCTTATAAAAGAAGCAGTTGCCAATGTTGAGGTCATTGACATAAAGGGGTGACAATGATTAATGCAAAACAAGGCGCAACTGTCGAATACCCTTCGGAGAATCGACGGAAGAGGTTACAAAGCATACAAAGATATACAGGGTGCCTATGATTTTGGTAATTTTACGTTATATATCGATCACGTGCAGGGAGATCCCTTCGCTGCCCCGTCACGGATCCGTGTTATAGTACCCCAAAAAGTTGCCGGTTTTAGGGCAGAACTTTACTCATCGGGGGCCAGACGAAAGGGTTTGGAGGATTTTTTAACACGCCAGATTGCAAAAAGCATTGCCCGTATAGTAAAAGGAAATCGTGGAACCGGCAAAAGCGGTCAGATAACGGTCATATCATTTGGCCAGCAGATGCTGAACCGGACATCGGTGCTGATAAATCCAGAGGCTGTGGAGGCGCGTTTAAGCATGGGACTTCCAGCACAGGGAAGAAGAGTACTTGCGGAACAGGCTATTGACATGTTTTTCAATGAGTTACCCAATGTGATTGAAAACGCTTTGATATATAAAAATCTCAACAGCCAGGATCTGTTGAAACAGGTTAATCTGGCTGAAGATCAATGGGTACTCCGAAAAAAGCTGGAGGAAATGGGGCTGGTTGCATTTGTAGCTAACGGTTCCATACTTCCAAGGCGCAGCGGTGTTGACGATCGGCCGCTGGAACGGGATGCCGTTCCATTTAAATCACCTCCTGAACTGGAAGTTGTGGTGGAGCTTCCTCACGCTGGTAAAGTAAAGGGGATGGGAATCCCCAAAGGAATAACCCTTATTGTAGGTGGAGGCTATCATGGAAAATCCACCCTGCTCCGCGCCATTGAGAGGGGAGTATACGATCATATTCCTGGAGACGGGCGTGAACTGGTGGTAACTGTGGAAGATGCAGTCAAGATAAGGGCTGAGGATGGCAGAAGGGTGGAAAAGGTGGATATAAGCTCCTTCATCAGTGATTTGCCGGGCAACGGATCCACCCGGGCTTTTTCCACCGACAATGCAAGCGGCAGTACCTCACAGGCTGCCAACATTATGGAAGCCCTGGAGATAGGAACTTCGCTGCTGCTCATTGATGAGGATACCAGCGCCACCAATTTTATGATCCGCGATGCACGGATGCAGGCACTGGTTCATAAGGATTCAGAGCCTATAACCCCGTTTATTGACCGGGTGGAGGCACTCTATGAGCAGCATGGAGTTTCAACAATTATTGTGATTGGCGGTTCTGGAGATTATTTTGATATTGCACACCGGGTTATTATGATGGAACGGTATATACCAAGGGATGTTACAAAAAGGGCAAGAGAAATTGCGGATGAATATGCTACCAACAGACGGAACGAGGCAGTTGGTCTTCCAATACGAATTACACACCGCTGTCCAATACCGCAGAGTCTCAGGATTGAAGGGCGCAGACAAAAGATTAAGTCCCGGGGTCTGGACAGTATACAGTATGGGTATACCAATTTAATGCTGGATGACGTAGAACAGCTGGTGGATGTGAATCAGACCCGTGCAATCGGGGATATAATCCGTTATGCTATGGAAAATTATATGGGGGATAATGTAACTTTAAGGGAAATAGTCCAAAAGGTACACAGGGATATACAAGAGAAAGGTTTAGATATTATATCACCATATAAAGATTTTCATACAGGTGATTATGCACAGCCCCGGCCACAGGAGATTGGGGCGGCTATAAACAGGCTTAGAATTTTGAAGGTAAAACAGCTGGCTTCTGAGCAGTGAAGCTGATATACACAAATAGTAGTATGACCTATGTTTGTTATTGTATATGACATGCCAGGGACAAGTATTACAAATATATAAACTTTTTCGAGGATGCACATGTTAATGATACAAAACATGTCTTTTAGGGTAATAACTATATGTAGATGCATTTAAAGTGTTTGAATAATATAAGTACAAGTTAACTCTGCCAGGACAAGAACTAAACAAAAAAGGTGGTGAATAATGTGGCCAGGGAGACTTTTAATATTACAGGAATGACATGTGCGTCCTGTGCAAGGGCAGTAGAGAGGAGTGTCAGCAGGCTGGAGGGAGTTCAATCTGCTTCTGTTAACCTTGCAACGGAGAAACTTTCGGTAGAGTTTGATGAAGGCAGGACAGATGCCGATCAGATAAAAGAAGCCGTAAAAAAAGCAGGTTACGGTGTACAGCAAGAAGAAAGCATGGCTGTAAGGGAGATAACCATTCCAATATCGGGAATGACCTGTGCAGCCTGTGCAAGGGCTGTTGAAAGGGCAATAACTAAGTTGCCGGGAATAAATGAGGTAAACGTTAATCTGGCTACCGAAAAAGCCAGAATTATATATGAACCTTCAAAAGTAAGGATATCGATAATAAAAGATGCCATATCAAAGGCAGGATATAAAGCTCTGGAGGTTGAAGAGGACGAAAGAATTGACAGTCAAACAGAATACCGTCAGAAAGAGATCAATTCTTTAAGGATCAGATTTATAACATCAATTGTGTTTGCTGTACCGCTTTTCTATATTGCTATGGGACATATGCTGGGATTGCCGCTGCCGGAAATAATTATGCCCGGGTCGAATCCTTTCAACTTCGCATTAGTTCAGCTGTTGCTTACAATTCCCATAATTGCGGTGGGTTATAGGTTCTATACAATAGGTTTTGGCAGGCTTTTAAAAAGAGCTCCTAACATGGATTCTTTGATAGCAATAGGTACGAGTGCAGCATTCCTGTACGGGATATATGCAATATATCAGATTGCCCGCGGGAATACCGAATATGCTATGAATCTGTATTTTGAATCAGCCGGTGTTATCATTGCCTTAATACTTATGGGGAAATATCTGGAATCCATATCAAAGGGCAAGACTTCGGAAACAATTAAAAAGCTGATGGGTCTTTCGCCAAAAACTGCTGTAGTTATTCACGACGGTGAGGAAATGGCAATTCCCATTGAGGAGGTTGAGGTAGGAGATATACTTCTTGTCAGACCCGGTGATAAGATCCCGGTGGACGGTGAGGTAGTCGAAGGCAGGACTTCGGTGGATGAATCCATGCTTACGGGTGAAAGTATTCCTGTAGAGAAAAATCCGGGCAGCGCGGTTGTCGGAGGAACCATTAACAAAAACGGAACCATCAAATTCAGAGCCACCAGGGTAGGTAAGGATACAACGCTGGCTCAGATTATAAAGCTGGTTGAAGATGCCCAGGGCTCAAAGGCGCCAATCGCAAAGATGGCGGATATTATATCCGGATATTTTGTGCCGATAGTTATTGCTATAGCTGTTATCGCTGCTGTAGCCTGGGTGTTATCCGGTGAATCGGCAATTTTCTCTCTTACAATATTTATATCGGTGCTGGTTATAGCATGTCCGTGTGCTCTTGGTCTTGCCACTCCCACAGCCATTGTGGTAGGTACGGGCAAGGGAGCGGAGCATGGTGTATTGATAAAGGGTGGGGAGGCGCTGGAGACTGCCCACAAAATAGATACTATTATATTCGACAAAACCGGAACCATTACGGAAGGGGAACCAAGAGTAACTGATATCATTGTGAATGATGATTTAAGTCAGAATGAGCTCCTGCAGCTGTCAGCGTCTGCCGAGGCAGGCTCTGAACATCCTTTAGGCGAAGCTATTGTAAACAGTGCCAGGGACAAAAATCTGGAACTTATAAAAGCCGAGAACTTTGAAGCCATACCGGGACATGGTATTGAGGTAACGTTAGTGGGAAAGAAAATGCTGCTTGGCAACAAAAAGCTGATGGATGACAGAGATATTAGTATTTCACTGCAAAAAGAAGCCGATGAATTGGCTGAGCAGGGTAAGACGCCAATGTTTGTTGCAATAGATGGAAAACTGGCGGGTATAATAGCAGTAGCGGATGTCATTAAACCCAGCAGCAGAAGAGCTATAGAGACACTCCATAGAATGGGCATTCAAGTTGTCATGATCACCGGCGACAACAAGCGAACGGCCGAGGCTATAGCAAGGCAGGTAGGTATAGACCGGGTATTGGCCGAAGTATTGCCCCAGGATAAAGCTGCTGAGGTTAAAAAACTTCAGGCAGTGGGTAAGAAAGTTGCTATGGTGGGAGACGGTATTAACGATGCTCCTGCACTGGTACAGGCGGATATAGGAATAGCCATTGGTTCGGGTACCGATGTGGCCATGGAATCGGCTGACATTGTGCTTATTAGAAACGATCTTATGGATGTAGCTACAGCAATACAGCTTAGTAAAGCTACTATAAGAAATATAAAGCAGAATCTTTTCTGGGCTTTTGCCTATAATTCCGCCGGTATACCTATTGCGGCAGGTTTACTTCACCTGTTTGGAGGCCCGTTGCTGAACCCTATGATAGCAGCCGGGGCCATGGCATTCAGTTCGGTATCGGTACTGACAAACGCCCTGAGATTGAGAAGGTTTAAACCGGAACATTGATATAAAAATATAAAGAAAAGGATGAGTGCGATGAAGAAAAAAATATTTATCGACGGTATGTCCTGTCAGCACTGTGTAAACAGGGTTACCCGGGCACTTGAGGAAATACCGGGTGTTAAATCAGCTAAGGTGGATCTTGATGAAAAGCTTGCCGTGGTCGAACTGGACTATGATGTAGATAATGATACATTTAAAACTGTCATATATGACGCAGGATATGATGTAACTCATATAGAATAGTTTATTTATAGTGGGTAGATATGAAAGATCTGCCCACTATGTTTTTTATGTTAAGCATAGATGAATGCTGCCATTAAAAGGATACATTATACCCTTGCAATTTATTCATCTTCAATTGGAGGTCAGTATGAGCTGGGTCCGGGTTAGGTTGAAAACGGCCTGAGCGTTACCGGCAGCGTCCAAGCATGTTTGAGAAAAGAGCAAAAAAAGTCCTGTCTTTCTGCAGCAGGGCTTTTAATTTTTCGGACACTATCCATTATAATAATGTCGGTAGTCAATGGTGGATGGAGCGAGGTTAGCGATTGAAATTGGTATTGTACATATGAACATATGGTGATAAAATAAGGTCAGAGAAAGTCAATGTGGAAATGGGTTTACCTATAAGGAGGATTATCTATGGAGTATAAGGACTACTACAAGATACTGGGTGTATCCAAGAACGCGACACAGGACGAGATAAAAAAAGCATACCGAAGATTGGCTAAGCAATATCATCCCGACGCAAATCCTGGGGACAAAGAGGCTGAACAAAAATTTAAGGAGATCAATGAGGCATACCAGGTATTGGGAGACGAAGAAAAGCGTAAAAAATACGATACTTTTGGCAGTTATTATGATTTCCAAAACGGTACTAACTTTGATCCATCCCAGTTCGGATGGCAAAGAAGAACATACACCGCAGGGCCCGACGAATTCAGCGATTTCTTTGAAATGCTTTTTGGTGAAAATGGGCTGGATTTGAACAGTATTTTAAAAGGGTTTAACCGGCGCCGTAGTCCTTTTGGGGGTTTTACGGGCGGATTTAGAAATGCAAGAACCGCTCAGACGGGCCAGCATATGGAGACAAGTGTAGAAGTTGCATTACAGCAGGCTTTCAATGGTGGAGACAGGATATTGACAATACAGGGAAGTAACGGTTCCATGAAAAGGATCAGGATGAAGATTCCCGCAGGGGTCCTTGATGGAGATAAAATAAGGCTGAAAGGACAGGGTATTAACGGAGGTGATTTGCTTGTCACCATTCGCATCAGGACTGAGGAAGGACAGGAACTGCAGGGTCTTGATATAATACAGGACATACCCGTTTTGCCGTGGGAGGCAGTGCTGGGTACAACCGCCACAGTTCAGTCTCTGGACGGCACGAAGCTGTCAGTAAAAATACCGCCGGGGAGTTCTACAGGAAAAAAATTGAGGATTTCCGGCAAAGGTTACAAGGATAGAAGAGGGAAAAGAGGAGATCTTTATATAAGGGTGAAGATCGTTGTTTCCGATGATATAAGCATCGAAGAGAAGGAACTTTATATGAAATTAAAAGAAACATCCCGCTGGAATCCAAGGGATAATAAAGTCTAGCAAATAAGACTGTTCCGGTTCAGACAGTCAGCTGCTGCATTATATATTTATATATCTCCGGAGCTTTGGTATCCCAGTTGTTACAGATAATTCTTGCCTGTTTTCTGTCAGTTACGCTCAGCCTTAAATCAATAAGGACAATATCATTCTCCATAACCTTGCAGATTACCTGATACTCTTTACTGGAAATCCGCTTATACTCAGCCGTAATCTGGTTCTCCCTTTTAAACCTGCTGCGGTTTTGTTGAGCGTATATATCAATAGTATGACGCAGCCACTGGGGGATATGACTTCGGAAAAACCGTAAGGTTTCCCCACCTTTTTTTGTAATGCTGTAAAAGGATTTGTGACCGGTTTCCAAACAACTGAGATGATCGCTGGATACAAGCTGACTCAGAAGCTGCTGTAGATCAAAATAATTCATAATATTGTTTTCCAAAAAAAACTGTGTAACCTGGGTATTGGTCAGCGGAATATCCAGGCGGTCAATATAGTAGAGTATTGATAATTTGTTCTCAGCTACGTTTATGACTTGTTCCGGCATAGCTTCACCTCGGGTAAAGTAAAAAAGCTATAAAAAGAACACCTAAAAGGTGTTCTTTTTATATTACATTAATAATGCCATTATACTATGTATTCACGTATTTCTTCAAGCAGGTCATTACAATCATCGGAATATATCTCAACTGTTATGGGCTTGCTTAAATCTAAACTGAATATACCCAAAATTGATTTTGCATCTACTACATGGCGGCCAGAACGCAGGTCTATCTCGTATGGATACTTGTTGACTATATTTACGAACTTCTTAACATTTTCGGCCAATGAAAGCTTTATATTTACGGTTTTCACAGAACTCATCCCCCTTTATCTATTTTATTTCAGTATATAACATTTTTTATATTTAAGCAATACTTTTCATATATTTTACATTTATTCATATAAATTGCCTTTTTTGCACACTGTTTTTTTGTGCATATTGCTGACCCTTTACTGTGTTGAGCATTATAATCTGATAAATTTGGTCAATAATATATGGATATGAGGGTATTTCCAGACTTCTGTCAGAAAGGAGAAGCTGTATTGAAAATCGGTATTCCTAAGGCACTGATGTATTATACCTATTATCCGCTGTGGAAGCATTTTTTTGAACAATTAGGATACGAGACGGTTGTATCCGGCAATACTTCAAAAATTATTCTAAATAACGGGGTTATGAACTGTGTGGATGATGCATGTCTGCCCGTCAAGCTTTTCCACGGTCATGTTATGGATCTTTTGGATAAAGCAGATGCTGTATTCATTCCCAGATTAACAAGCATAAATCCCGGAGAATTTATCTGTCCCAAGTTTATAGGTTTGCCGGAGATGATAAAAAGCTCGATAAAAGGACTACCGGATGTATTAGTGTTGGATCATAATGCCTACCGTAACATAAAAAATGCATACAAGGCTTTTGTTGATATTGGCAAAAAGCTGACCGGCAGCACGTCTATGGCTGTTCAATCCTTAAAATTAGCCCGTATGAGCCAGAAGAAATATGAGACTATTTTAAAACAGGGTGAAACCCCACTGGATATCTTTGAAACGGGCGAGGGACATGAGATTAATAATGTTAAGGGGATAATTGGACTGGTAGGTCATCCTTATCTGCTATACGATCAGTATGTTAGTATGCGAATTATAGCTAAGCTCAGAAATATGGGCTACCGGGTAATGGTACCGGAAAATATAGAAAATACACTGATACAGGAGGTATGTAACAGATTACCGAAAAAGCTGTTCTGGAGTTACGGCAAAAAGCTGCTGGGAAGCGGACTGGTCATGCTGGAAAACAACATGGTGGACGGGCTTATTTTTTTATCAAGTTTTGCATGCGGAATTGATTCTTTTATTCTGGAACTGCTTCATAGATATAACCAAAGACGGTATAGAGTTCCATGTACACTGATAACCGTTGATGAACATACCGGGCATGCCGGATTTAATACACGTCTGGAAGCTTTTATAGATATGATCGAATGGAGGAAAGCATATGACAATAACCTTTCCACATATGGGACAAGTGTATCTGGCGGCTAAAGGCCTGCTGGATGATCTTGGAATAGATGTGGTGATTCCACCCCCGATAACTAAAAAAACACTTGAAATAGGGACAAGACTGTCGCCAGAGATGGCATT
>LFTM01000217.1 GCA_001513505.1 Clostridiales bacterium DTU092
ATACAGTGCTGCCCACCACATTGGTAATAGCAATTGTTTTGGCACCAATCTTTTTACACATCCTCATAGCAGCCAGCGTATCAGCCGTTTCTCCCGATTGGCTAATTATAATTATTATATCGTTTTCATTAATTAGCGGCTCCTTATATCTAAACTCAGAGGCAATTTCCACATCCACAGGTATTCTGACCAGCTTCTCAATTATATATTTGCCTACTACACCTGCATGATATGCCGTTCCGCATGCTACTATAATAATTTTGCCTGCCTTTTCAAGCTGTGACCGCGTTATATTAATGTCGCCAAGGCATATCCTGTCACCTATAATCCGTGGCATCAATGTATCCCTTAAAGATTTTGGCTCTTCGTGTATTTCTTTTAGCATAAAATGCTGATATCCGCCTTTTTCAGCAGCTTCAACATCCCATGTGACCTCAAGCACTTCCTTTTCAACCTCTTCACCATACCGATCCATGATGGTCACTCTGTCCCTGTAGATAAAAGCCATCTCCCTATCATCAAGAAAATATACCTTCCTGGTATATTTCAATATGGCAGGTATATCCGAGGCAATGAAATTTTCTCCTTCACCCAAGCCTATTACCAGCGGACTGTCCTTCCTCGCCACCACCAGACAATCAGGATGGTCTTTAGCTATCACTCCCAACGCATAAGAA
>LFTM01000005.1 GCA_001513505.1 Clostridiales bacterium DTU092
AGACAGCGCTGCAGAGCGGGAATTCAGCGTTATATAAGACTTTAGTAGGAGGGATAGATAAAAAAATTCAGGACTAAAGGAGGAAAATTGAGAATTTTGGCGAACATATTATCTACTGTGGTTAAGTTAGGTGAATGATAAATGGGTATATTTCTTTCAGGGGATTTTATTGAGGAAGTAAGGTCGCGAAATGATATAGTGGACATAATTTCAGAATATGTATCTTTGAAGCCAAGTGGTAAAGGTCTTTTCGGATTGTGTCCTTTTCATAGCGAAAAAACGCCCTCCTTTAACGTGAGTCCTGATAAGCAGGTTTATTACTGCTTTGGATGTGGTGCAGGAGGAAATGTATTTACATTTATCATGGCTATAGAGAAGCTTGATTTTCCGGAGGCAGTAAAATACCTGGCAGAAAAAGCAGGAATGGCGCTGCCCGATACAATGGATTCAAGAGAATATGCTTTGCATAAGGATAAAAGGGACAAGATCCATGAGATAAATCGGGAAGCAGCTAAGTATTATCGTAAGGTTTTGCTTTCTCCATGGGGAGAAAAAGCTCTTTCATATTTGAAAAGTCGAGGGTTGGACGATAGGACTATTAAAATATTTGGTATTGGTTTTGCTCCTGAAGGATGGGATAATATTAAGAATTATTTATCGGATAAGGGATATGAAGAGGAGTTATTAATACAATCAGGTATAGTAGTTGAAAGCAAGGGAAGGACGTATGATCGCTTTCGTAACCGGATCATGTATCCTATAATCAGACCGGGAGGTTATGTAATAGGATTTGGCGGCCGGGTTATTGATGACTCTCTTCCCAAATATTTAAATTCGTCAGATAGTCCTGTTTTTAATAAAAGCAGTACCTTATATGGTCTGAATCTTATTAAACGTGGCCAACCGATAGAGCATGTGATTATTACTGAAGGCTATATGGATGTTATAACACTATATCAGTATGGGTTTAAGAATGTTGTGGCCTCCTTAGGTACAGCTCTGACCCAACAGCAAGCCAGGCTTTTAAGACGCTATACCGGTGAGGTGTATATAGCTTACGACGGAGACAAGTCTGGTCAGCAGGCAACTTTGCGTGGCTTGGATATGCTGCAGAATGCAGGGCTTAAAGTAAAGGTTATTTGTTTTCCCGAAGGCATGGATCCGGATCAAGTTTTAAGAAAATTCGGCAGCAGATATTTTAAAGAGCTTATGGATAACGCTTTGTCCCTGGTTGACTACAAACTCGACCAATTGCGTAAACAATACAATTTTGACAATGTAGATGACCGGACAAATTATGCTACTGAAGCAGCGAAGATACTCACCAAGGTACAAAATTTATTAGAAAGGGATGTTCACATAAGGCGATTGGAAACACAGACGGGTTTTTCCGCCAGATTATTATACAGACAGATAGAGCTGTTAGAGGCTAAAAATAGACAAGATGGTGTAAAAAAACATATAGATGGTAATAATAGGTATACTGGCAGGAACAGAATTAATATTGAAATTTTGCCGGTGCATATTAAGGCTGAAAGATATCTTGCTACATTGATGGCGACTGATGAGGATTATGCAAAAAAGATAGTTGGGAGAATAAATACCGAATATTTTGAAGAGTCTATTACCGCCGAGATTTATGAAATAGTGTCCGGGCTTATGAAAACCGGCAAAGAAATCAGTATTCCCAGAGTTTTAAGTTATGTCCAGGATCAGTCTAAAATACAGCAAATGGTAGAAATATTTGAGCAGCCGATTGAGTACGATAATATTGATAAATTTATTTCTGATTGTTTGAAAGAAGTTATATGTAATCGTTTAGAAAAACGCAGGCAGGAGGTTAAAGAATTAATTGAGCAAATAGAAAGAGAAGGGAATCAGAGGACCGAGCGTTACAACACATTGGTGAATGAAATGGCGGCAATAATCCAGAAGATCAACATGAATCGACAGGGAAAGGAGGGGATTATGTGAATAACGGTGAAGCGAAACTGAATAAAATAAAGGAATTGATTGAGAGGGGAAAATCAAAGGGTGTTTTGACATACAAAGAAATAATGGATGTACTGGAAGAAGTAGAGCTTGAAACTGAACAGATAGAGAGGATTTACGATACCCTTGAATCCCTTGGCATAGATGTGCTTGATGATACTGTGGCAGAGGAATCCAATTCCGAGACTGATCTGGATCTTAGCGTCCCTGAGGGTGTTAGTGTTGATGATCCTGTTCGAATGTATTTAAAGGAAATTGGGAAAGTACCACTACTTACCGCTGAAGAAGAAATCGAACTGGCCAAACGGATGGAACAAGGTGATGAAGAGGCAAAAAGAAAGCTGGCTGAAGCTAACCTTCGTTTGGTAGTCAGCATAGCCAAACGGTATGTGGGTCGAGGAATGTTGTTCTTAGATTTAATTCAGGAAGGTAATTTGGGGCTTATAAAGGCAGTCGAAAAGTTCGATTATCGAAAAGGATATAAATTCAGTACCTACGCTACATGGTGGATCCGCCAGGCAATAACACGTGCAATAGCGGATCAGGCCAGGACCATAAGGATACCCGTGCATATGGTTGAGACTATAAACAAGCTAATAAGAGTATCCCGACAGCTTCTACAGGAATACGGAAGAGAGCCACAACCGGAAGAGATAGCTAAGGAAATGGGGATTTCCGAGGAAAAGGTCAGGGAGATTATGAAGATAGCTCAAGAAC
>LFTM01000245.1:0-841 GCA_001513505.1 Clostridiales bacterium DTU092
GAGCATCCCTGTATGCTCCTTTGCTCGAGAGGGCAATTCCCCAGCGGAATCGGGCTTCACGATAGCGTTCAGGACTGTCCCGGTAGGATCCCAGTTCTGAAAACTCCTGCATTGCCTGTTCATAAAATCCCTCATCCAGTTTGGCCTCCGCAGCACGATAACGGGATTCCATCAACTTGTCTTTACTGTCCTTATAATCCCCCAGGTCGGTAAATGTTGCAATTGCCTCCTCATACCTGCCTTCGTTAAGTGCTGCAGTGGCCCGGTTGTATTTTATATGCGGGATTATAACTGTTATTGCCAGAACTGAGGCAGTACCCAAAACTATCAGGATAATTATTGGAATTAATATTCTTTTTTGCATAGCCTATTCGTTCTCCGATGGAGTGTATACGAATGATATTTCATCTCCGTCCGAGGTAACTCCTGTGACTTCATCGCCTTTTATCGCATACCACTCCTTACATTGTTTGGGAAAGTCGATTGATTCGTTGCCGGTTAATAGCGGGGGCGGTTCTGATACCTGGGACATGCCAACAACGCCATCCGGGCCGCTTACTGCCAGCTGATAAACATAAGTTGAGCCATCGTCATCGATAACATACATTTGGCTGACATATCCAAAGGATGTTCTACGGTATTCGGAAGTTAAACTTTCCTTACCGTCTACAAATGAAGTGCATTTTAGTGCGTCTGCTGCCTTGTCGTACTCTCCATGCAGCTCATAATTCAGGCCATCCTGACCCCGATATTTAACGCTGTATTTGTTTCCACTTTCACTATATTCAATATCCTCTGCTCCCAGGAAACCAAGCGCCGTGATAGCCGCCGCCTCTCCCAG
>LFTM01000245.1:848-2060 GCA_001513505.1 Clostridiales bacterium DTU092
GTACCGGGATTATTTGCCAGTGCATCGGTCAGTTTGGTTATCAATTCGCCTTTTGCCTGAATGTAAGCAGAATATGATTCCGATGCAGAAGCAGGTGCTCCTGGTGTGTCTGAATCTTCATCCTGCTGCTGTTGCGTATTTACATCTTCCTCTTCATCCTGCGGAGCTGTTACATCCGGTTTTTCTTCGACATCAGGTTTATCACCACCCGAAGGAGCATTTCCACCACAGCTGACAAGCAACAACATAATCAAAATCATAGCCGTCAATAGGCTAATGAACTGGATAGGCCTACTTTTTCTTGGAGAATGCATAGAATAACCTCCTTTTTATTCGGTTATGAGAATGCGGCAGATATCGTTCATCAAATATATGATATAATTATTCTATTCGCTGGTATGTTGTATTAATAGTTGATATGTGCTCATATTTAGTAAGAATAATGTTATTTAATAATAAAAAAAGCCAGCCCAAATTATGGCCTGGCTTTTAGTTACAGTTTTCTCTGGCTTATTTATTTGTTCTGATATTTTTTCCGGTATTCTGAAGGGGTCAGACCAACTTTATCCCTGAACAGTCTTGCGGAATGACCGTTATAGTTCATATTGCATGCTGCAAATACCTGAGAAATAGACAGGTTGGTATCCAGCAGCATTTCCTTCAACTTGTTGATTTTATAATTAATGTAATACTCATATGGGGTTAAACCGGTGTGAAGTTTAAACAGTTTTGTGAAATGGGATTTGCTCAAGTGCGCTGCCCTTGCTATTTTGTCAGCGTTAAAAGGTTCTTTCCAATGGGTTTTTATATATTGCTTGCCTCGTCCAATTTCTTCTTTTCCCATATATACATTTTTAAAGATAAAGACTGCTGCAAAGTATTCTACTGTGCCGTTCTCATTTTTCAAAGGAAAACATGTAATATCTGAGATTATTAATTTCAGGTTTCTCTCTTTTACATCAAAATATCGAATCATATCCTCGTAAGATGCAGTGAAGTCGGTAAGATATACGGTTTTGCCTTCTAACACCTGTCTTATTTGATCCGTAACGCCCAGTTTATGAACGATTGGATCCTCGAAAACGTTATATAGCCCTACATGAGCTTCCCTGCTTTTTATGCCTATCATCTCCAGCGCTGCATCATTAATCATTCTTGCCGTCCCGTCGCGGGAAAAAATCTGAAGCGGATAGGGAAAGGATTCAAATAAGC
>LFTM01000250.1 GCA_001513505.1 Clostridiales bacterium DTU092
GGGCATTTTTTTATCTTTAATAATACTATACTTTTTGATATAATCATAAATAGATGTCTGTATAGCCCTTATCGGACGGAAAGGAGTGAATCCTGTGAATATTGCACACAGATATAATTCAGCAACAAATAGCTGGGAGGTTTCATTATCCGGAGAAGTGGATGTTTATAATGCACCTCAGCTCAAGGATGCTCTTCATTCTTTACTTGATGAAAAAGTTGCCGATATGATTATTGATTGTAAGGAATTAAAGTATATTGACAGTACCGGGCTGGGTGTATTAATTGGTGTTTTAAAACGCATCAAAGATAATAACGGTAATGATAGCGGAAATATAACCATAACAAATTTAAAACCCTACATAGAAAAGATTTTTAAAATCACAGGTCTGGATAAAATATTTTTGATAGAGGTGCAGGAATAATGGGTGAGGATCGGGTTTATTTAAGGGTGCCTGCAAAACCTGAATATATTCTGGTTATCAGGTTAACCACTTCAGCGGTGGCTACTCGTGCTGGATTTGATGTGGATGAAATTGAGGATATAAAGGTAGCTGTGGCTGAGGCTGGAACAGTTATCATGAACCAGAAAAACGGGGTTGGGACTATTGAGTTAAGCTATAAGATAGCTGGTGTAAATGGGATCTGGATACATATCAGTGCGCCTGAGACAGAAGAAGTAACTATACCGTATACAGAAAACGAACAGGCAGAACTTAGTTTTTATATCATGGAGTCTCTCATGGACAATGTAGAAAGAAATGAGAAGGACGGATTTATACGTGAATTGAAGATGTATAAGGAATTTGGGGGTTAATATTTAATGGGTGTACAAGCATGCGAAAAACAAAAGCATGAGAACCTGGAAGCGTTACTCAGAGAATACTGTGAGACCCGGGATATAAATCTAAGGAATAAACTGCTAAAGGAATATTTATATATTGCAGAGATAATTGCAAAGAAATTTGTTAACCGTGGAGTAGAATATGATGATTTGTTTCAGATTGCCTCATTGGCGCTTTTAAAAGCCTTGGAAAGATATGATATTAATAAAGGATTCAAATTCTCCAGTTTTGCTACACCTACAATAATCGGAGAGATTAAAAACTATTTCAGGGACAAAAGCCGTATTATCCGGTTACCACGGAAAGAGAGCGAGATGATTAAAAAACTGGAGAAAGCACGTCAGCAGCTTACCAACAAATTTGGCCGCTCCCCAAAACCGGAAGAAATAGCCGAGTATTTAAATATTAGTACCGAAGAAGTATTGGAATTGATGGAATCCAGATATATAACCAGCACTATCTCATTAGACTACTACATTGATGATGGAGAAACCGATCTGTCCATGCTTATAGGAGAAGAAGAGAAGGACTACACCAGGATAGAAAATAAAGATCTGATTGAAAAAGCCATGGAAAAATTGAATGATTTGGAACGGAAGGTTATATATGAACGCTTTTTCAACGAAAGGAGCCAGAGGGATATTGCTGAAGAAATAGGGGTATCCCAGATGTATATATCCAGGTTGGAGCGACGAGTACTGCAACGATTGAAACGTATATTTAGCGATAAATAGTATGATAATGTGATGTTTAATGAGATATGGGCGAGGGTAGCTATATATAGTAGGTGCATATAGCAGAAGCACATGTTGTTCCGGATATAATTCAGGGATTTAAAATATGCACTAAATGAATACCAAAATTAAAGTCCCTGCTTTGCTAACAGAATAGTGAGCGGGAAGTTTACAAAAAATAATTCAATAATCACGACCGGATTTGGAGGTAGCTCTAGGTGGAATTGTTGTATAAAAAAGAGGTTGTAGGTGCTCAGCCCCAAATTGTCAGGAAACTTGCAGGGGAGATTATTAGCTCAATAGAAGCATGGCACCATCTTAATGAGGAAGAAAAATATGAGTTCCGTCTTATTATTAACGAATTAATTGTTAACGGAATAGTTCACGGAAACAAATGTTTCTGTGACAAGGTTTTGACGGTTACAATATATGCAATTGATAACAATACTGTTTCAATCTGTATAAAGGATGAGGGGAGAGGTTTTAATTACAGAGAAATAGAAGAAGGTCGCTTCCCTTGTGATTCTGCTTTATTTTTAGAAGGAGGAAGAGGTCTTAAGATAGTTCAGAATATTTGTGATGGCATTAAATTCTGCCGGAATGGAAGCTGGGTTTATGTTAAGAAATCCGTAAGA
Organism: Clostridiales bacterium DTU092; assembly: GCA_001513505.1. Lineage (GTDB taxonomy): Bacteria > Bacillota > Clostridia > Caldicoprobacterales > Caldicoprobacteraceae > DTU074. The sequence continues at coordinate 2,214 of LFTM01000250.1, forward strand.
ATGTAGGACATTAATATATTTTTTTTCTTTATAATTGAATAATAATAGAGGATTTTTTTGTTTTATAGAGAAATAAAAAAATATAAGAACTGATGGGTGGAAGGAATGGAGATGGGCAAGGGCCTTGTAATTGGAAACAGAAGAATACGATTTAGATTTTTTGTATTTCTTTTTTTGATTATAGCAGGGTTTTATTTTATTTTGAATGCCCTGAACCGTTCCTATACATATGGAATTGTGGAATATGGAGAACTTACGCTAAATGATACGGGTGATGCGCTTATCATTCGTCAGGAAGAGGTATATAGCGCTCCGGAATACGGTAAAGTTACATTTCTTTTAGCTGAAGGAGAGAATGTGGAAAAGGAACAGCCCATAGCGGTTGTTTATAAAGCAAACTATAAAGAGGAGCTGGTTTATCAGCTTTATAACGTCAGAGAAAAGATACTAAGCTATCAACAGGAGAATATTCTGCAGGATGTTCTTGATAATGATATAGAAAAGATTGAAAAAGAGATTTCTGACGTCATTATATCCATTCAGGTCTCGGTGCGGGACACACAACTGGAAGGTTTAGATAAGAAAGAGAAGAAACTTCGTTCTCTGTTTGACAACCGGCAAAGGATATTTGATAAAAAAACGACTCCGGATCACTATCTTGAGCAGTTGTATGCTCAAGAAGCCGAATTAAACAATCAGCTTGAGGAATGGAGACTGGAGCTCGTTGCCCCACAGTCCGGTCTTGTCAGTTTTTCATTGGATAGCATGGAGGATATCCTGGATATAAAATCTGTTAATTATCTTACTATTAATGATTTTGTAAATCTTACGACACAGGAAGTAATCGAAACTGAAGAAGATGAAGCCGGGGATGAACAGCCGTTTTTCAGAATAATTAATCCTGACAAATGGTATATGGCCTGTCTGGTAAAAGAGCCAGTTATTCTGTATGAGGATGGTCAGGACGTAGAAGTGAGCTTTATTGGGCTGCAGAGCGAAACACTTGAAGGGAAAGTATATCGGATTGAAAAAGGGCAGGAAGGATGTCTTTTGATAGTTGAATTCAATGATAAAATTGAAAGTTTTATCAATGTAAGAAGAGCAAAAACAGAGAAAAGCAAGAAATTTCAAGGATTTATGGTGCCAGCGGATGCAATTGTAACCCGCCGTGGAAGAAAAGGCGTAATGACGGTAAAAGATGACTCAAAGATTTTTGTTGAAGTGAATGTTATTGCCAGTGACGGGCAGAATGCTATCATAGAGAAGGAGGGAGAATCAGGGGATTTAGAACTTCATACCAAGGTTTTGATTGAGGGGCGATAACTACATGAATATCCAGCATAATGTTAGCAGGGTAATGGAAAGAATTTCAGAAGCTGCCCATAGGTCCGGAAGAAATCCGGATGATATTACTGTGGTAGCTGTTACAAAAACAGTAAAAACGGATGAAATAATGGATGCGATCAATGCTGGTATACGGCATATCGGTGAGAATAGGGTACAGGAATTCCTGGAAAAACATAAGGATATTCCTGTGTACGTAAACAGGCATTTTATCGGCAGATTACAGACCAACAAGGTTAAATATATTGTGGACAAGGTTGATTTGATTCACTCCCTGGATCGGTTGAAGCTTGCTGAAGAGATTGACAAGAGAGCAATGGCTATAGACAGGATAGTACCGGTGCTTATACAGGTTAACATAGCCGGCGAAGCAACCAAAACAGGGGTTATGCCGGAAGAATTACATAGGTTTATCGAGGAATTAACGCCATACAATAATATTCAAATTAAAGGTTTGATGACAATTGCTCCTTTTCTGAAGGATAGCGAGGATGTCCGTCCATATTTTGCTGGAATGCGGAAGCTGTATCAGGAGATCAAGGAAGCAAAATATTCGAATGTGAAAATGGAATACCTTTCTATGGGGATGACTAATGACTTTGAAGTAGCAATTGAGGAAGGCGCAAATATAGTCAGGATTGGAAGAGCGATCTTCGGGGAAAGATATTATTAATTAAGGAGGAAATTCTATGGCAGGAAAGATTTTCAATAAAATATTAAATTTTATTGGTTTGGAGGAAACCATAATGGATGAGCCTGAAGAGATACATGATGAAGAACAGTTTCAGAACGCTGAGGAACTTATAGAACCTTCTTTTCGTACCAGACAAAAAAGGGGAAAAGTTGTAAACATACATACGTCATCTTATATTAAAGTGGTTATATATCAACCTACTACATTTGATGATACTCAAACTATAATAAACAGTTTAAAAACAAGAAAACCCATAGTTGTTAACCTGGAATCATTGGATGCTAATCTGGCTCAAAGAGTTTTGGATTTTATAAGCGGGGCTGTATACGCTCTGGATGGTACTATACAGAAAGTATCGAGGGGAATTTTTGTTTTGGCTCCCAGCAATATAGAAATAGTAGGAAACATTCCGGATGAGTTAAAAGGCAAGAGCTTTTTTACACTGGCAAATATAAAAGACAGCAGTACCGAATAGGGGGCATGAGATTGAAATATATGATACTAATAAATATAGTAAGAGGAGTACGCTGGTTTCTTAATATATTATCGTGGCTTATCATTGCAAACGCTCTGTTGTCCTGGTTTATGGATCCTACTCATCCCATACGATCCTTTTTGATGCGGTTGGTAGAGCCAATTGTCAGACCTTTCCGCAGGTTGACCAGCAGATTAAATACGTCAGGATTTCCGATAGATTTTTCACCCTTGTTTGCTTATTTTGCTATTCTAATCCTGCTGGAGATTTTAAGCTATTTTGAAAGCTATTTATTTCAAAGGTTCATGCTTTTTGGATAAATGGTTCGATAATGTTTTCATCAAAACTGCAATTATATTTTATTTTATGTTTTTTGTACCGAACCCATGTCCAAAAATGCTTATGTTTAACATGGATGATATGGGAAAAGGAGGTTAATAAATATGCCATTAACACCTGTTGATATACATAACAAGGAATTTTCAAGGAGTTTCAGGGGTTATGATGAAGATGAAGTGGATCAATTCCTTGATTTGATTGTTGAGGATTTTGAGAGACTCTATAAGGAAAACCTTGAATTAAAAGAGCGTGTCAGTCTGTTAAAAGAGCAAGCGGACTATTATAAATCCATGGAAGCCACTTTAAGGGATACATTGGTTACAGCACAGAAAACAGCCGAGGAGGTTGAAGCATCGGCTCATAAAAATGCTGAGCTTATTATTAAGGAAGCGGAGCAGGAAGCGCAAAAAATTATTCAAAATGCAAATGAACAGGTAATAAAAATACGTTTAGAGTATGAGGATACCAGAAAACAGATACAAATATTGAAAACCAAGATTAAAGTGCTGTTGGAAACATTTATGCAGACTATTGAACAGGAAACTGCAGAGTTGTCCGAGGATGAGCATGATGGATAAAAAAGTCCCAGGGGGATATACTTTTTAGTATATCCCCCTATTTTTATGAGATGGATGGATGCAGATGGGTTGCAAAACTGTTAATGACGAAAATAACAGGCGCAACAATCATAAAACATTAGAGGAGTTTGCCAGAACCCTTGAGAAAATGAAATTTGCTGATTATATAGAATACCTGAACGATACGGGGAGAATGATTCGTACTAATTTTATTGCCGGGCTTGCGAGAGGTTTTGGGATGGCAGTAGGTTTTACAGTGCTGGGTGCTGTAGCGTTATATTTTTTAACACAACTGGCCAATAAAAACTTACCAATTATAGGAGGATTCATTGCTGAAATAGTAAAGATTGTGAAACAGCATCTTTAACAAGAAATACTTGTTTTTGATAAAAAGATAATTGATACCAAACACGGAGGAATGATAATGAAAGACTATGAAATAAAATATCTGAAGAAAAAGCTGCTGAATGAACAGCAAAAGGTGGAATCGCAGTTAACACAGGCAAAAAAGAATAATTTTGGTATCGGTGAATCCATAGGCAGCAGTACAGGGGAGCTGTCTACGTATGATAACCACCCGGCTGATTTGGGGACCGAAACATTTGAACAGGAAAAATATATGACCATCCGCAATCACCAGTTAGAATATCTGGGAGATATTCGGGATGCTCTTCAGAGGATCGATAGAGGAACATATGGGATATGTGCATACTGTGGGATTGATATTGGTTTTGAACGGCTGGATTCGTATCCAACAGCAAAACTATGCATAGGTTGTCAGAAGAGGGAGGACGGAGAAGAGATTAATAAGAATTTATAAATGATAGCAGCAATATTTTTATGAAAAGATGCTTCTCTTATGGTATAATCAAAACTGATTATACACAGGTTGACAAAGAAAGAGGGGAGCATAATGCTGTGGGTTTTAATTATAGATTTGCCGTTATTCTTGATCAGGTAACCAAATATTTGGCAAGAGTTTATCTTAAGCCAGTTGGGTCTATACAGCTAATACCAAATGTATTTCATTTTACTTATGTCGAAAATCGGGGGGCTGCTTTTGGAATACTGCAAAACCAACGATGGTTTTTTATATTGATTACCATTATTGTTGTACTTGCTATAGTTTATTACATGTTTACCCACTACAATGACAGCCTGCTTTTAAATATTGCCCTTTCGATGATATTGGGAGGTGCAATAGGAAACCTGATCGACAGGATTCGATTTGGATATGTAGTTGACTTGTTTCATTTCATTTTAATAGATTATCCGGTATTTAATATTGCTGATTCATTTGTAGTGGTGGGAACCATCCTACTGGCATATTATATTCTGTTTATAACCGGCTCTAAAGAATGCCAGTTAAACTAGGTGCTGCCTATGGAAATGATAAGGATAGAAGTTGAACAAATTGATGAAGGGAAGAGAATAGATGTATTTTTAGCTGATAAATTACCTCAGCATTCCCGTTCATATATACAGAAGCTTCTTAAAGATGGCCTTGTATTGGTCAACGGTGAAAAAGTCAAGCCAAATCACCGGGTTAAGGCCGGCACTACAATTGACATGAATATACCTCCTCCGAAAAAGATTTCTTTAGAGCCTCAGGCCATTGATTTAGACATTATATATGAAGACGATGATATTGTGGTTGTAAACAAACCCCAGGGTATGGTAGTGCACCCTGCTCCAGGGAATTACTCCGAAACTCTGGTTAATGCCCTGCTGCACAAATGCAGGCGACTGTCAGGGATTGGTGGGGTTATACGGCCAGGAATTGTTCATCGTCTGGATAAGGATACCTCGGGATTACTGGTAGTTGCAAAAAACGATAATGCTCATAAAAACCTTTCTCAGCAAATTAAGGATAGAACAGTCAAAAGGATATACTGGTGTATAGTTGAAAGGAACATAAAGCATGATATCGGGATTATAAACGCTCCTATCGGGCGTCATCCCGTTAACAGAAAAAAGATGGCGGTATTGAATAGTCCTGCTGCCAGAACTGCGATTACACATTTTCGTGTGTTGGAAAGGTTTGGAGAATATACGCTGGTGGAAGCAAAACTGGAGACCGGGAGAACCCATCAAATCAGAGTGCATATGGCTTATATCGGGAATCCCGTCGTTGGTGATACAACCTATGGTTCCAGAAAACAGAAGTTCAGATTGGACGGACAGGCTCTTCATGCCAGGAAGCTGGGTTTCCTTCATCCGGTTACGGGACAATATATGGAGTTTGAGGCACCCATTCCCGGGTATTTTGAAGAACTACTCAAACTACTAAGAAAAAATTTCAAAAATTCTAAATAGTTCTGGACAGCCCTGTGTTTTTTGTGGTATACTGTCATGGAATAAAACCTTTAAATCGATCCAGAGAGGTCGGCAAGGTGTTTTATAAGTAATTGCTTATTTTGAATTTATGGGAACAGTATGCTTAAAACGTCTTACCGGCCGGTAAGGCGTTTTTTAATTGAGGGGGGTGAACTAAATCATGGTTCAAAAAGCCTTGATTATGGATGAAGCTGCTATGAACAGAGCCATCAGCCGTATAGCCCACGAGATCATTGAAAGGAATAAGGGAATAGAAGATGTGGTACTGGTCGGCATACAAAGAAGGGGTGTACCTTTGGCTCAGAAATTAGCCAGGAAAATACAGCAGTTTGAAGGGAAGGAAGTACCGGTCGGAGTATTGGATATAACCCTATACCGTGACGATTTATCAATGCTGGCAGAACATCCAATAATAAACAGCACTCATATCCCGTTTTCAGTTAATAATAAAATCGTGGTAATGGTAGATGATGTATTGTATACGGGCAGGACAGCCCGGGCAGCCATGGATGCTTTAATAGATTTGGGCAGGCCCAGGGCAATACAATTCGCGGTATTAATTGACAGAGGGCATAGGGAACTTCCGATTCGAGCCGATTACGTAGGCAAGAACGTTCCCACCTCGAAAAGCGAGATTGTACATGTTCATGTTACCGAAGTCGATGGATATAACAACGTAATAATAGCTGAAGCTTAAATTCCCTTTAATTCAGTCCCGTGAGGCTGTCAAGGGAGAAAGAAAACGATAATCAAAAGCCTTGATAGCCTTTATCAAGGCTTTNNACTTATTCGATAAGTGAGGCAGGTGAAATAATGGCGTTGAAGCATAAGGATTTACTTGGGCTCAGAGGTTTATCCAGAGATGACATAGAAGAAATTTTGGATACAGCCGAGTTAATGAAATATATACTGGTACAGGATCATAAATAGACACCCCACCTTCAGGGCAGATCTATAATAACCTTATTTTATGAGAACAGCACGAGAACCAGATTGTCATTTGAACTAGCCAGTAAATATATGAGTGCCAGTATGGCTAACATATCTGCACCATCCAGCAGTGTAGCCAAAGGGGAAAGCCTTATAGATACCGGGAAGACCATTGAGAGTATGGGAGCGGATATAATAGTAATCCGTCATCCTGTATCGGGAGCACCTCATATTTTGGCCAAACACGTAAAAGCCTCGGTTATAAATGCAGGTGATGGTATTAATGAACATCCTACCCAAGCCCTGTTGGATATGTTTACAATTAGGCAGAAGAAAGGCGCCCTCAGCAATTTAAAGGTTGCCATTATTGGAGATATTCTGCACAGCAGGGTAGCGCGGAGCAATATATGGGGTTTAACAACCATGGGGGCTGAGGTAAGAGTAGCCGGGCCGGCTACACTTATGCCTCCGGATATTGAGGATATGGGAGTTAAGGTTTTCTATAACGCCGATGATGCTTTAAGGGGCGCTGACGTAGTGATGGGGTTAAGACTTCAAAAGGAACGGCAGCAGAAGGGGCTGCTTCCCTCCATCAGGGAATACACAAAACTGTTCTGCATAAACAGGGAAAGAATGCTATTGGCCCGCAAAGATGCGCTGGTTATGCATCCCGGTCCGATTAATCGCGGAGTGGAGATATCATCGGATATTGCGGATGGAGCACTATCAACCATAAATGAGCAGGTAACAAATGGTGTGGCCGTTCGTATGGCCCTTCTCTACCTGCTTACCAGGAGGAATAAAGATGCTGTGTATTAAGAATGGTCTTGTAGTTGACGGGATTAATCCAAAACCATATAAAGCGGATATACTGGTGAACGGCAGTAAAATAGTAGAAATTGGTTGTGAACTTTCACAATCTTCAGATAAGGTTATTGATGCTGATGGAAAATGGGTATTGCCCGGGCTTGTTGATGCCCACTGTCATTTAAGAGAACCCGGGTTTGAATATAAGGAAGATATTACATCCGGAACAAGGAGTGCGGCAGCCGGTGGTTTTACCAGTATTGCCTGTATGCCCAATACCAGTCCGGTGGTGGATAATGCTGCGTTGGTCCAGTTTATTAAAAAGAGGGGACTGGAAGAAGGGGCTGCCAAGGTCTATCCTATTGCGGCCGTAACAATTGGTCTGAATGGTGAGGAGTTAACTGAAATGTGGGAGCTTAAAGAAGCGGGAGCCGTTGCATTATCTGACGACGGAAAGCCAATAATGAATTCAGGGATGATGCGTTTGGCCCTCCAGTATGCCAAGGGGTTTGATATACTTATAATTTCGCATTGTGAGGATTTGGAACTGACCGGGGATGGAGTTATGAACGAAGGATACATGTCAACAATTCTGGGGTTCAAGGGAATACCCCGTGCTGCAGAGGAAGTGATGGTAGCCCGGGATATAATTTTGGCTGAAACACTGGATGCACCCGTTCACATTGCCCATGTCAGCACAAGAGGATCGGTAGAATTGATCAGACAGGCTAAAAAAAGAGGTGTCAAGGTAACATGTGAAACAGCACCCCACTATTTTTCTGCAACTGATGAATGGGTGGACGGGTATGATGCTAACACAAAGGTTAATCCTCCCTTACGAAGCAGTGATGATGTTGAGGCCATAAAAGAAGGGTTGAAAGACGGCACAATAGACATTATTGCTACCGATCATGCACCGCACCACAGGGATGAGAAAGAAGTGGAATACAGCCTGGCCGCAAACGGAATTTCGGGGTTTGAGACAGCGTTTTCACTGGCCTATACACATCTTGTCGAGCCAGGAGTAATATCCCTTCATCAGCTTGTGGAAAAGATGAGTAAAATACCGGCTCAGATATTAAGAATTGATGGTGGAAAGCTTGAAGCCGGGAAAACAGCCGATATCATAGTGGCAGATCTTACAAAAGAGTATACCGTAGATGTATCCCAATTTTATTCAAAAGGCAAAAACTCGCCTTTTCATGGACATACTTTGAAAGGAAAGGTTATCCACACCATTGTAGACGGTAATGTGGTTATGGAGAACGAAAAAGTTTTAGTGTAATAGGAGGGCAATACATTGATAGACAGGCTTATTCAACAGATAATTGAAAAAAAGAATCCTTCTGTGGTTGGACTTGATACCATGCTGGAATATGTGCCGGAGCATATTGTAAATGATTACGGCGGACAACGGATTGATCTCGAAGGTGCTGCCAACGCCATATATGAGTTTAACAAAGCCATTTTGGATGCTGTCCATGAGTACATCCCGGCCGTTAAAATACAGATAGCTTATTATGAACTTTATGGACCGTATGGTCTGGAGGCTTTCAGAAAGACGGCGCAATATGCCAGAGCAAAAGATTTGCTGGTAATAGGGGATATTAAACGAAATGATATAGGTCCTACTGCAAAGGCCTACGCCAGCGCTTATCTGGGAGAAACAAAGTTAAAAAAAGGTGCTGTCAGAGTTTTTGATCTGGATTTTGTAACGGTAAACCCTTATCTGGGCAGTGATGGTGTAATGCCGTTTATAGAAATCTGTAGGAGTAGCGGTAAAGGTATTTTTGTACTGGTTAAGACATCAAACCCTTCTTCAGGTGAATTCCAGGATTTGAATGTACAATCCGCAAAGCTGTATCAAAGAGTTGCTGCCAAAGTCAATGAATGGGGTCAGGAGCTTATAGGATCAACTGGATACAGTCAGGTAGGAGCGGTGGTAGGAGCGACATATCCCAGACAATTGGAGGAGCTAAGAAAGATTATGCCCAATATCTTTTTCCTCATACCGGGATATGGTGCCCAGGGAGGCGGTGCGGAGGATGTTCTGGGTGGCTTTAATGACGATGGACTGGGAGCTGTTATTAATGCTTCCCGCAGTGTTATATGTGCTTATATGCGCAGTCCCTGGAAGGAACGGTTTTCACCGGAGGAGTTTTCAGAAGCCGCCAGGGCGGAGGTGTTACGGATGAGACAGGAGATAGATTCCGGATTGGCTAAAAAAGGAATAAAACCTTGGTAAGACAAAACTGATTACCATACGATAACGCTTGACTAAGATGTATTAAAGGAGTTGAAAGACTTGCCCAAAATACAAGACATCAAAAAGGTGCTGGTAATAGGTTCGGGTCCTATTGTGATAGCTCAGGCAGCTGAGTTTGACTATGCTGGAACTCAGGCTTGCAGGGCGTTGAAAGAGGAAAATATCGAAATTGTATTGATTAACAGCAACCCGGCAACCATTATGACCGATCCTAACATGGCTGATCACGTGTATATTGAACCGCTGAACCTCCGGACGGTTAAAGATGTCATTGAAAAGGAAAGGCCTGACAGCTTGCTTGCTACTTTGGGTGGTCAGACCGGGCTTAACCTGGCTATTGAACTGGCAGAACAAGGTTTCCTGGACGAATACGGGGTAAGAATTCTGGGAACCAGTATTGAATCCATCCGCAAGGGAGAGGACCGGGAGATATTCAAAAAAACAATGATGGATATAGGTGAGCCGGTGATTGAGAGTATTACAGTTCATGATATTGACAGCGGTCTGGCCTTTGCAGAAAAGATTGGATACCCTGTTGTAGTGCGTCCGGCTTATACTCTTGGGGGAACAGGCGGAGGCATGGCTGGTAACAGTCAGGAATTAAGGAATATCCTGGCTGACGGATTGCGGTTAAGCAGAGCCGGCCAGGTGCTTATAGAAAAATCGGTTGCCGGCTGGAAGGAAATTGAATATGAAGTGGTTCGGGATGGGGAAGGCAATTGTATTATTATATGCAGTATGGAAAATATAGATCCGGTTGGCATTCATACAGGCGACAGCATAGTTATAGCCCCTGCCCGGACTTTAACAGTTGACCAGGATGAGATGCTGAGGAAAGCTGCATTGAACATAGTACAGGCTCTCGATATAAACGGCGGCTGTAATGTTCAGTTTGCGTTGAAGCCCGATGGAATGGAGTATTATGTTATAGAGGTCAATCCCAGATTGAGCCGTTCAAGTGCACTTGCCTCCAAAGCTACCGGTTATCCTATTGCCAGGGTGGCAACAAAAATCGCATTGGGATACAAGCTTGATGAGATACAGTACGGCAGTGCCGGAAGGATTACTGCTGCATCGGAGCCGGTGATGGATTATGTTGTACTCAAGATTCCACGCTGGCCCTTTGATAAATTTATCGGGGCTGATAAGGTATTGGGTACCAGGATGAAGGCCACTGGTGAGGTTATGGCTGTCGGAGACGGTTTTGAAGATGCTCTTCTTAAAGCTGTACGTTCTTTGGAACTGGGCATTGACCATATCTGTTTGGATCACCTGGCAGAGGAAGATACTGAGCAGATCCTTGAAAAGTTGGAAAGCAAAACCGATGAGAGGCTTTTTGTAGTGGCAGAAGCTTTCCGGCGCGGTGTACCGATTGATGTGATATATGAAAAAACTTCAATCGATACTTATTTTTTAAATAAAATACAAGGTATAGTGCATTTTGAGAAGAAGTTAAAAGAAAATGGAGTTAAAGGTATTGATAAAAAAGTATTGCTGCAGGCTAAAAAGATGGGGCTGTCTGATTCTGCTATCGCCCGCTTTATTGGATTATCCGGTAGTGAAGTCCGCAATATGAGAAAAAAGTGGGGAATAGAGCCGGTATACAGGACAATTGGTACAGTTAGGGGAATGAAAGATAGTCTTAAAACATATTACTCGGTTTATAATGGCAAAGGTTTGGTAAAGGCAGACCAAAAGAATAAGGTGGTTGTCATAGGTTCCGGTCCTATCCGGATAGGGCAGGGTATTGAGTTTGACTATTGTTCTGTTCACTGTATTTGGGCTTTGAAAAAGTTAGACTATCAGGCAATTATAATAAACAACAATCCGGAGACTGTCAGTACGGATTTTGATACATCCGATCGTCTTTACTTTGAGCCTCTGTCCCATGAAGATGTCTTAAATATTCTGGAAATTGAAAAACCTGACGGAGTTATAGTACAGTTTGGCGGTCAAACAGCAATTAAAATGGCGGGCGTGATCCATGATGCGGGATATACTATATTGGGCACTCAGCCCGAAAATATTAATAGAGCTGAGGATAGAAAAGAATTTGATAGTTTACTGGAAGAACTGTGTATTCCCCGTCCTCCCGGCACCACGGTATTTACAGCAGAGGAAGCGGTAACAGCTGCTGAAATGCTGGGTTATCCCGTACTTGTAAGACCATCGTATGTATTGGGTGGGCAGGGAATGGAAATTGCCTATAATCAAGGTAATATTGAAGAATACATGGGGATCATAAACCGTGTGAAACAGGAGCATCCAATCCTTATAGACAAGTATTTGATGGGAAAGGAAATAGAGATTGATGCAATATGCGATGGGGAGGACATACTTATACCGGGGATTATGGAACATATTGAACGCGCCGGAATACATTCAGGGGACAGCATAGCCGTATATCCGGCCAGGGATCTTTCTGAACGTACAGTGGACCGTATAATAAACTATACCGGCAGGCTGGCCAAGGCTTTAAATGTTAAAGGGCTTATTAACATTCAATATATTGAATATGATGGTGAGGTGTATGTTATCGAGGTAAATCCCCGTTCAAGCCGTACGGTACCCTATATCAGCAAGGTAACAGGTGTGCCGATGGTAGAGCTGGCGACCAGGGTTATGATGGGGCAAAGGCTTAGAAAGTTGGGATATGGCACGGGTCTTTACCGTGCAAAAGATGTTGTTGCAGCTAAAGTACCGGTATTTTCCTTTGATAAACTACCTTTGGTAGAGGTAAGCCTGGGCCCTGAGATGAAATCTACGGGAGAGGTTTTAGGCTTGGGCAGAACCCTGTCAGAAGCTCTGTATAAAGGGCTGATGGCTGCGGGATATGATTTAAAAAGAGAAGGAAGTGTTTTAATAACCGTAGCCAACTCTGATAAACAGGAGGTTATTCCCATAGCAGCTGAATTTGAAAGCCTGGGCTTTGATATCTTTGCCACATCAGGTACTGCACATGTGTTAAACTCCAATTATGTGGCAGCAAGCGTCGTTAATAAAGTCAGCCAGGATCGTCCCAATATAATTGATTACATTCAGCAAGGGAAAATAAGCATTATAATAAATACTCCAACCAAAGGCCGGATTCCTCAAAGAGATGGTTTTAAAATAAGGAGAATGGCAGTTGAGTACTCTATACCCTGTATGACCTCTCTGGATACGGCACGGGCTTTTATTAACAGCTTAAAACAAAATATAGACAGGCAGGAAATAAAACCTATTGCATTGGAGGAAATATAATGAAAAGAGCAGAGCTGTGCAAAGTGGCTGACATCCAACTGTTAGCACATGGTTTATACAAGCTAAAGATTGAAGCGTCTGATGTTGCAGTGAGTGCAAGACCGGGACAGTTCGTTCACATCAGGATCCCCGGCGATAAATCCCGGCTTTTAAGACGTCCTATAAGTATATATGATGCATATCATGAAGAAGGAAACATTGAGATAGTGTTTCAGGTTGTTGGAGAGGGAACCAGGATCCTGTCTGCAGTTAAACCTGGTGATTTATTGGATGTACTGGGTCCTTTAGGAAATGGTTTTACCATACCAAAGGATACCCGACATTTATTTATAGTAGGTGGTGGATGCGGGGTAGCACCGATAAAATTTGCTGCAAGCAAATTCAACCATACCAGGAGTACCTGTTTCGTAGGTTTTAAAAACAGGGATGCCGTGTACGGTTTACAGGAGTTCAAGAAAAGCTGCGACAGATTACTGGTAGCAACTGAAGATGGAAGTATTGGGTATAAGGGGATGGTTACGGAAGTTCTGGAAGATGAATTAAAGCAAAATTCACCTGATTTAATGCTTGCATGCGGTCCTGTTCCCATGCTGAAAGTCATACAGCAAATGGCTGAACAGTTCGATGTACCTTGCCAGCTGTTGCTGGAGGAAAGGATGGGCTGCGGGATAGGGGCTTGTATGACTTGTGTATGCGCTGTTCGTGCCGGTGAAGATTATGCCTATAAAAGGGTATGTAAGGATGGTCCTGTATTTTGGAGCCGGGAGGTGATACTGGGTGAGACCGCAAACGAGTGTTGAGATATGCGGCATTAAATTTAAGAACCCGGTAATTGCTGCATCGGGGACTTTTAGCTTTGGGATTGAACATGCCGAGTATACGGATTTGAACCGGATAGGGGGTATTGCTGTTAAAGGCCTGACACTTGAGCCTAAAAAGGGCAATCCGCCTCCCAGGATTGCTGAAACTCCCTCGGGAATATTAAACAGTGTAGGTCTGCAAAATCCAGGTATTGATTTTTTTATTAAACATCAGCTTCCCAGGCTGACAGAATATGACACCAGAATCATTATCAATATCAACGGAAACACCGAGGATGAATATTGTATGCTGGCTGAAAAGCTGCGGGATAAGCCGGTTGACCTGTTGGAACTCAATATTTCCTGTCCAAATGTCAGGGAAGGGGGAATGGCTTTTGGAACGGACCCCCGGATGGTATACAATGTTACCAAAAGTGTAAAGGCACACGCCGGGCAGCCGGTACTGGTTAAATTAACACCAAATGTAACAGATATTAAAGAAATAGCTATAGCTGTTGAAGAGGGAGGGGGAGACGGAATATCCCTTATAAACACCGTACTTGGAATGGCTATAGATGCCAGAAGCCGGAAACCCATACTGGCCAATGTAGTTGGGGGTCTCTCAGGACCTGCTATAAAACCCATTGCGTTACGCATGGTTTGGGAGGTTTCGAATGTGGTTACAATTCCTATAGTGGGTATGGGGGGCATAGTAACAGGTGAGGACGCAGTTGAGTTTTTACTGGCAGGTGCTACAGCTGTAGGGGTTGGTACAGCCAACCTTATAACNNAGCCAACCTTATAACACCTGATGCCTGCATTGATATAGTTCATCAGTTGGAAGAATATATGATAAATAATGGAATAAAAGATATTAATGAACTGATAGGAGGATTGATTGTATAATATGGAACGGGACAGTGTTTTAAAGATATTTAAAGAAACGGGTGTTCTAATGCAGGGACATTTTCTTCTTGCTTCGGGCAGACACAGCGATACATATCTCCAGTGTGCCAGAATTTTTCAGTATCCTGATTATTCTGAAAAGATAGCCATGACTCTTGCTGATTATTTTTCAGATGATGATATAGATTTAGTTATTGGTCCTGCTATTGGAGCTATTATACTCTCATACGAAGTAGCCAGGTGTTTGGGGGTAAAAACGATATTTGCAGAGCAGGAAGATGGGAGAATGGCCCTGAGGAGAGGTTTCGAGATAGAAAAGGGCAGCCGGGTTTTGGTGGTGGAAGATGTTATAACAACCGGAGGTTCGGTAAAAGAGGTAATTGAACTGGTGCGCTCCTGCGGAGGGGAGGTTGTGGGAGTTGGTACTGTAGTGGATCGGAGCGGTGGTACGGTTGATTTTGGGGTCAAACAGCGCTGTGTGATATCAATGGAGATAAAATCCTACCCGGCAGAAGAATGTCCCATATGCAGTACGGGAATTCCGCTTACAAAGCCCGGAAGTAAAAGTATGATTTAACACCAGCCGGTTTTTGATAAGGTTAGTTGGTCTGTTTTAGTTTTTTTATCTCATCTTCCGATGGAGTGACATAAAGAGTGTTATATCTTTCATATATTACCATTCCGGGTCTGGCACCTTTAGGCTTTTTTACGTTTTTTCGGGGGCAATAGTCCACAGGAACC
>LFTM01000024.1 GCA_001513505.1 Clostridiales bacterium DTU092
GGACAAAAGATTTGACGAAGATCGGGATGAACTGATTCGGGGACTGCCTGAAAGGGGTGTGACCCACGTTGTTAATGTGGGTTCCACCCTGGATACTTCCTGTACGTCGATAGAGCTGGCAGCCACTTACCCCATTATATACGCTGCAGTGGGGGTCCATCCCCATGATGTTTCCCAGATGACCTATGACGATCTTAATCTGTTGGAGGACCTGGCTGGGAATCCGAAGGTTGTGGCTATAGGAGAGATCGGCCTGGATTATTATTATGAATTTTCACCCAGGGAATTGCAAAAGCAATGGTTTGCAGAGCAGATTGAGCTGGCCTGTCATTTGAAGTTGCCCATAGTAATACACAATCGGGATGCTCATGCCGATGTTTTGGATATACTGACATCAAAGAAGGACAGAATACTGGGTGGTATTATGCACTGCTATTCGGGAAGCTGGGAGATGGCCAAAAGATTTCTGGATCTGGGCTTTTATATTTCACTGGGCGGTCCGGTTACATTTAAGAATGCCAAAAAACCGGTTGAGGTTGCCCAAAACGTACCACTGGATCGGCTGCTGATTGAGACCGACAGCCCTTATCTTACCCCCGCTCCTTACCGCGGTAAAAGGAACGATCCGGGTTTTGTAAGGCTGGTTGCCGGAAAAATTGCTGAAATCCGGGAGATGGAATTTGATATGATTGTCCGGATTACATCTGATAATGCGAAAAATATTTTTGGTATAAATGATTAAAGGAGCTTATTAAACTAACAGCTGAAGGAGAGGAGAAATGAACACCTATGTATATACTCTAGGAGATGCTTTATACATTAATCTAACCAACCAGTGTACAAACCGTTGCGAGTTTTGTGTACGTAATTTACATCCGGGGGTTGGAGGATATGATCTATGGCTTGATAAAGAACCGACCGCCCAGGAAGTGATTGAAAGGATCGGAGATCCTTCAAAGTACAGCGAGGTAGTATTCTGCGGGTACGGTGAGCCTATGGTAAAGCTGGATGAGATTATAGCTATCGCAAGAGTACTCAAAGAAAAGGGAACAAAGATTAGAATCAATACAAACGGTCAGGCAAATCTATACCACGGAAAAAATATTGTGCCCTTGCTGGAAGGGCTTGTGGATGTGGTGTCAATAAGTCTGAATGCTCCCACTGCAGAAAAATACCAGGAAATATGTCATTCCATTTATGGTGTTGATGCCTTTGACGCTGTTTTAGATTTTGCCAGAGAATGTGCAAAAGTTATACCCAAGGTTGTTTTTACGGTGGTGGATCTGCTGCCGCCGGAGGACATGGAAAGGTGCCGCCGTATAGCTGATGAAATTGGTGTTGAGCTGAGAGTCCGGAAACTGATGGAATGAGAAATCCGACAGTGCCTGAAAAGCATAACAGGATTTAACTATGATAAGCAAATGCCGTTGTTTTATGGAAGAAGCGAAAGAAGAGCTGCTTTTAAAGCAGCTCTTCTTTCGCTAGCTCTTTTTCAGTTTACAGATGATATTATTTGTAGTATTCAGAAAATATCTTTTTAGCCATTTCCAGTTTAACTCCTCCCTCACCGGCTGGTACTTCCAGCGCAATACAAACCAGGAGAGGATTTTCATTGTCCAGCGTAAACCCTACAAACCAGCCAATTTCGCTTTCATTGTCACTTCCTACCTGAGCAGTACCGGTTTTACCGGCAATGGTAAGTCCGGGTATCTTAACCTGATGGGCAGTTCCCGTCGGGTTTTCCACCGTATCTACCAGCATAGGAAGCAGTGTTTGAATGTGTTGCTGCGGTATAACCTCTTCCTTCCATAGTTTTGGATTGACAGATTCTATTATTTCACCTGACGGTGAACGGATTTCCTTTATAAGCTGGGGAAGCATCATACTGCCCTGGTTATAAAATGCTGTGTACATGGTTGCCATTTGCAAGGGCGTGGCCAGCATCTCACCCTGGCCGTAACTGCTGTTGGCAAGCAGCGGATCGCTCCATTGGG
Organism: Clostridiales bacterium DTU092; assembly: GCA_001513505.1. Taxonomy (GTDB): domain Bacteria; phylum Bacillota; class Clostridia; order Caldicoprobacterales; family Caldicoprobacteraceae; genus DTU074. Next base: position 1,995 of record LFTM01000024.1, read on the forward strand.
TGGAGGAGTTTTTAAGCTGTGAGTCCTTAACCGGCAGTGTAAATGGAAGAGGAGTACCAATCCCGTATCGCTGAGCCAGGGACTCAAAATTCTCATATCCCAGCCTTAAACCGGTCCATGCAAAATAAATATTGTCCGACCATATAATTGCATTATGAAGATTTACATCTCCTGCGGGATGAGGAACCCTTTTTATAGGCGGAGCGCTCCACTCCTGTGAGGGAATCCATTCCTGATTTTGAGCTTCGGCTACAACGGTTTGCGGATCGATTACACCTGTTTCAAGAGCCATTGCTGCTGTAAATGGTTTAAATATTGAGCCGGGAGGATAAAGGCTTTGAACGCTTCTGTTTATCAGCGGGTGTTCAGGATCTTCTGAGATGGTTTTCCACGCTGAAGTTGAGAGCCCAACCGGAAACATATTTGGATCAAAGGCGGGATGGCTTACCAGTGCCAGCACTTCACCTGTTGCCGGGTTTAGAACCACAATACTGCCCCTGTAACCTTTGATGGCGTTATAGGCGGTTGCCTGTACATTGGAATCGATGGTGAGAACAACATCATTACCGTTTTGTGATTCAGTTTCAGCAATAATGGATTTCTGATTTTTATCCTGATCTTCAATATAAAGTGTGTAGCCTCTCCTGCCTCTCAACATATCCTCAAGAGCTGATTCTATTCCCTGACGGCCGATCAAATCCTCTGCCATATATCCTTCGGACGCCTTTTTTTCAAGCTCTTCCTGATTAATTTTCTGAACATATCCCGTTATATGGGCCGAGATCTCTTCCATCGGGTATTGACGCGTTGTATGACTTTTACTGGACAGCATGACCCCTTTTATTTTAAGAAGCTCATTCTTATAGTCTTCCGATATATTGAACGGAAGGTTTTTAATAGGCACAAACTGATCCGGGTTATCCTTAACCCATTTCTGGTTCAATATATTATGTATTGACTGTTCATCCATTTCTACAAGAGGAGCTAATGATGCTATGAACTCATCAATGTCAGGAATGGCATCCGGTTTTGCCCCTACAGTATAAGCCGAGCCATCCACGGCCAGATGGTTTCCTTGCCGGTCGGCAATTACTCCTCTGTTGGCATCACTGCTGATGATGCGTACCTTATCGCCTTCCTCCATCATGGGGAATATAAGGGAAGGAGACCAAACTATCTTCCATTCTCCCGATTCCAAAACAAGGGGAAGAGTGTATTGAAATTCAAAAGATTCAACGGTGCCGGTATGAAACACAGCTTTGAAGGGAAGATAGGCATTATCTTTTTCAACCACAATTTCATCGGGAGTAATCTCCAGTTTTTCCAGCCGAATGGCTGAAAAAATCCTATTATATCTGTCTGTAAAAGCCTGTTCGTCAATTATTTCCTGTGATCCGGAGGATAATATATTATACATCTCCTGATGCTTCTGCTGAATCCAGGCATCCAAATAACTGTCTGCGGCATCCATAGGATTGGGTTTAGCGCACCCGGCAGTCAATATGCATAATAATATAGCAATGACAATCGGTGCCTTTTTCATACATGTATCACCTCATTAGTCCAATATAATCTAATATAATACGGATCAAATCAAGTTGGAAAAATTTCATATATGTTAGTTTAGCATATGTAATCGCAATATAAAACCCTTAAGTTTTAGCTTTTATCTTTAGATTTTGTCATATGAGCTGCAGATTGGGAGAGAATATTTTGGGAAATATTACATAAATATGTATAGACCGCATAAGATTAGGAATAATATAAACCACGGAGTATAATTAACAAATTTATAACAGGGCCGTTTTCAGCTGACAAAAAACGCGGTAACACAGGCAATAAACTTATGAATTTATTAAATATATTACAAAACGTTGACATAATATTAAAAATGTATTAAAATTATTAAACATATTGCACTGTTTATAGGTACAACATGGTTATGGCCCTTTAATTGAGGAGGTTGATTATGGATTCACAAATTCGCAGGGCTTTTTCCGCCAGATTTTCAGCGGCGGTAATAATTGCTCTGCTAATTCTGACGGGAATATCAGTTGCACTTGTACGCTATATAGAAGATGTAAGCAACGTGGTTATACTAAAGAACGGCGGGCAAGAGGTTGAAATAGTAACTTTAGAAAAAAATGTTGAGGATTTTCTTGAAAAATACGAGATAACACTGGGGCCGGGCGACAGCCTGAATCACGAGCCGCAACAACTGCTGTATGATGGAATAGTGATTGAAATAACACATGCTTTACCATATTACGCAGTTGCGGACGGGGAGGAGAGACTGGTGTATCTTCCCAGAGGCAGTACTGTATCAGATGTACTTGAAAAGGCCGGTATAGTTTTAAGGGAAAAGGATGTGGTAAACTACAGAGTGGATGCCAGGGCTATCCCTGGAGAAAGAATAATAGTGACGAGATATGATGAAGAAGTTATAATAGAGAAGGAACCAATTGCATACAACGTCATTGTTAAGAAGAACAACAATATGGATGAAGGTGTTAGCAAGGTTGTTCAGGAAGGAAGGCAGGGAGAACTTCAGAGGGAGATACTGGTGGCCTACAGGGATGGAGAGGAAATTTCCCGGGAGGTAATAAAAGAAGAAGTAACGGTAAAACCTGTTGACCGTATTGTACACACTGGGACTGTTAAGAAGAAAATAACTTCACGTGGTGACACGCTCAGGTATAGTACGGTAAAAACATTTCAAGCTACTGCCTATACTCATACCGGCAGGGCTACAAAGACGGGAGTCATGCCGAAAAAGGGCTATATTGCAGTGGATCCCAGGGTAATTCCCCTGCGCAAGACGGTATATGTTGAGTTCCCTAAAGGATGGGAACACTTAAATGGTTATTATAAAGCAATGGACACTGGTGGGGCCATAAAAGGAAACAGAATAGATGTTTTTATGGAGACGGAAGGACAGTGCAGAAAATTTGGCAGGAGGAATGTGAAAATTTATTTTCCAAAATGATGGTGTGAATATGCAGAATCTTACTTCTCCAAAGGTTGTTAAAGAGCTGATGACGCGACATGGAGCAGCTTTCAGTAAGGGGTTGGGGCAAAATTTTTTAGTTGACAGAAACATTCTTATGAAGATAGTGGAAGCGGCTGACATAGGACAGCAGGATCTCGTGCTGGAGGTAGGAGCTGGAATAGGGACTCTGACAAGGGAATTAGCCAGCAGGTCAAAGTTAGTGGTTTCGGTGGAGATAGATAAAAGGCTGTTTCCTATATTGGATGAAACCTTATCCGACTGCTCCAACGTCAGGCTGGTCCATGGTGATATTTTGAAACTGGATATAGATCGTCTTATAGGAGAGCATTTTTCAGATAAGCCTTTTAAAATAGTTGCTAACCTGCCATACTATATTACCACTCCCATTCTTATGATGTTTCTGGAAAAAGGGTTTTCCTTTGAGACGATGGTGGTAATGGTGCAACAGGAGGTTGCAAGGCGAATGACTGCATCTCCGGGTACACAGGATTACGGTATGCTCTCGCTGACAGTACAGTATTATGCCTGCCCGGAAATTATTAGCAAAGTTTCAGCCAACGTGTTTATGCCACCCCCGAAAGTGGATTCTGCAGTTGTAAGACTGAAAAAGAGATCTGCTCCGCCTGTTAAACTGAAAGACCCGGAAGTATTTTTCCGTGTAGTCAGAGCAGCCTTTGGGCAAAGACGTAAAACTTTGCTTAATGCCTTGGCTGCATTGGAGTCAGCAGATATTGACAAGCAAAAGTTGGCGTATATTCTGGAGAAATGCAATATCGATCCCGGAGTGAGGGGAGAGCTTTTAGGGATGCAGCAATATGCGGATATTGCAAATGCTCTTGTTGACTATAAGAGCAATATTTAGTAATGACCGGTTGATTATTGGAGAAGAAACCCTAATTAATTTAAAAATTA
>LFTM01000280.1 GCA_001513505.1 Clostridiales bacterium DTU092
CGCCACAACATATCGGCGGCATAATGTTTACAAGCTGTCTGATAATTCCACGGTCTTCCGGATCTTCAAAAACCGGCTGCCATACTGCTGCAATCCCGCCAGCCTGACCCGGAGCCAGCGAAGGAATAAACTTCTGCCTGCACAGCATACGCAATAAAAAGCGCCCGCACAACATCCAGTAATTCCAGTCATCACCGTATATAAGATCATAAACACCGTCTTCATATTCATCTTCATCCCCACCGCAGGCAGCAATGTGTTCAATAAATTCAGGAACTTTAACTGATAAACCGGTGATCTCCCATCCGGCCAGCCTGTATTCTTCGTTCTCATCTTCCAATGACAGACCCGGTGATGCTTGTGGTATCCGCTTCCCGGTAGGCAGCAAGAGCCATATCTTATCCTTTTTTTCATCCTTGCTCCAGTCTATTCCCGGATACAGTATACTCATAAATAAAATAATCTCTTCAACTGAAACCTGAAAAGGATGAGGAACACCACCGGGATTTTTGGGTGGCCTTCCCCTTTTCCTTCGTATTGAAGGATCCGGCTCTTTCTCACCCCATATAAAGAAGTTTTTACCCGTCCAGGCTGGATGAAGTACTACCATTGAAAAACCTTCCTTTAATAAATACTCATACTATCTATTTTATATATTATCAGGGTTATATTCAAGCCTTTTGCATTTCCAAAACATCGCTCATATGGTATATCCTTTACCTTTCTCGGGCATGCACTCCGTTTTTCATCATCATAATATCTTCAACCATAGTACAGCCTTCGCCTCCCGGTGTATATAATTCTGCCGGAACAGGTGTAAAATAAAAAAACATGGGGCTTAATAAACCTACAGGTCTATCAAGCCCCACCGAAATTCAGCTGTTTTTATTATTTTGTACTAAAAAATATCAATTTCTCCTTCCAGTATTTTTAGCATAAGTTTCACACCGTTTTCTATGTCGCCTGCATCCACCATCTCGCTGTCACTGTGTACATAACGGCATGGCATTGACAATACCCCTGAAGGAATT
>LFTM01000139.1 GCA_001513505.1 Clostridiales bacterium DTU092
ATCTTTTGCTTATTATTTGTAACTATACTATAGATACACCTGTTCGCATAATTTAAAACCCGCCACTAAAATAACCAGCGGCGGATTTACTCACATAGTTCTTTTACTTCAACTGCTCCCTAAGGCTCAATATTTCATCTCTTAAGTTGGCAGCCTTCTCAAACTCAAGAGCTTCAGCTGCAGCTCTCATTTCAGCCTCCAGCTTTTCAATAAGGGCTCTAATATCGTCAGCTGACAGTTTCTCTTTGGTATCCACATGATAATCAGCAGGCTGCTCAGCCACCTTAGTGGCTTCAATAATATCGTGTATCCCCTTTTCAATGGTTTTCGGTGTGATCCCGTGCTTCTTGTTAAACTCCATTTGAAGACGGCGCCTTCGATTGGTCTCATTTATTGCCCTTCTCATTGAATCGGTAATACTGTCAGCATACATGATGACTTTTCCGTTCACATTTCTTGCCGCTCTTCCAATGGTTTGGATAAGGGAAGTCTCAGAACGGAGAAAACCCTCCTTATCAGCATCAAGTATAGCTACAAGAGAAACCTCCGGAAGGTCCAGTCCTTCCCTCAGCAGGTTTATCCCGACAAGGACATCAAACTCTCCTTTCCGAAGATCACGGATTATCTCCATCCTCTCAATGGTATCAATATCGGAATGGAGGTACCTTACCCTTATATCCATCTCTCTTAAGTATTCGGTAAGGCTTTCAGCCATTTTTTTCGTCAGAGTTGTAACCAGCACCCGCTCATTATTTTTGGTGCAACGGTGTATCTCACTTATCAAATCATCGATCTGACCTTCAATAGGCCGTACCACCACTTCAGGATCGACCAAACCGGTAGGCCTTATGATCTGCTCCACAACCCGTGTTGATTTACTTAACTCATATGGTCCCGGAGTTGCACTGACATAGATGACCCGGCAGATCTTCTTTTCAAACTCTTCAAAAGTAAGAGGACGGTTATCGTAAGCAGCAGGCAGTCTGAAGCCATACTCCACCAGGTTATCCTTTCTGGAACGATCCCCTGCATACATACCCCTCACCTGGGGAATCGTTACATGAGATTCATCGATAAACATAAGAAAATCTTCAGGAAAATAATCTAACAGGGTATAAGGAGGTTCGCCGGGCTTTCTCCCGTCCATATACCTGGAATAGTTTTCAATACCGTTGCAGTAACCTATCTCCCGCATCATTTCGATATCGTAGTTGGTTCGTTGAAGCAGGCGCTGTGCCTCCAGCAGACGGTCCTGATCCCTCAATTCTTTAACCCTGATCTCCAGATCCCGTTCAATCTGGGCAATAGCCCGCTCCAGCCTTTCCCGGGATGAAGCGTAGTGTGAAGCAGGAAATATGGCAACATGGTTGCGATAGCCTAAAATCTCTCCGGTTAAAACATCAATTTCCGTAATTCTGTCAATTTCATCACCAAAAAACTCGACTCTGACAGCCCTTTCGGATGAGCTCGCCGGAAAGATCTCCAACACGTCGCCTCTGACCCGGAATGTTCCACGTACAAAATTTATATCATTACGCTGATATTGAATGTCCACAAGCTTATGCAAAACCTCGTCCATGTCCCTTATCATTCCCGGTCTTAACGAAAGAGTGAGATCCCGGTATTCTGCAGGATTACCAAGACCATATATACATGATACACTGGCCACGATGATAACATCCCGCCGTTCAAACAAGGCAGACGTTGCCGAGTGACGAAGTTTATCTATTTCTTCGTTTATCGAAGCATCCTTCTCGATATACATATCGGTGGAAGGCACATATGCTTCGGGCTGGTAATAATCATAATAGCTGACAAAGTACTCAACGGCATTATCCGGGAAAAAGACTTTAAATTCGCTGCACAGCTGGGCAGCAAGGGTTTTATTATGGGCAAGTACCAGTGTCGGCCGTTGAAACCGTTCAATAATATTGGCCATGGTAAAGGTCTTGCCTGAACCGGTTACACCCACCAGCGTCTGGTATCTTTCGCCCTTTTCCAAGCCGTCAACCAGAGCATCAATTGCCTGTGGCTGGTCACCTTGTGGTTTGAAGTCCGATTTCAGCTTAAAACGCATTACACATCCACACTCCTTTGGGACTTAATTATACCATATATGTCATCCGGGCTCTATAATAACACTCAAATATTAAAAAAAACTTGCATCAATTATATCCAAAAAATATAATAAAAAAGTATTTTATAATATATTAGACATGTCTGGAAGTGATTAAGCAATGGAAATGGTTTACGTTGATTTCGACCATGGAATACCCCGCTACGTATATACCGGATGTATAAACTGCTCCAGTGTCATGGGAATAAGCATGTGCAGTATTACCAACAGAGGATGCTGCTACTATTATCCAAAATACACCCTTTTGGATATACAGAGAATGGCCAAGACTCTCGAGGGTATAAAATATCTGAATGCTATAATGAAACTGCCGGGTAAAGAAGTAAAAAGTTATCAAATACTTGCCAAAGGCTACTTCGACCAGCAGGGTTACAATGACTACATGACAGGAAAGAACAGGATCAATGCTGGCAATATACGGGATCATTCCATATTCTTCAAAGCCTGTCCTTTTGTAAAAAGCGGTTACGGATGTTCTCTACCACCGCGCTACCGCACATATGTATGTAATTTCTTTTTATGCGATGAAGTTATTCAAAAAATACAAACCAAAGATTGCTTTGAACCTTACATCAAAGAGCGTGAAAGATATGTACGGTGGATTGAATGGGAAAACATATCCTTAAAGGAGGTACTCTTCCAATACAAGGTGGATCTTGTAAACAATTTTGAAAGCGCTATAAAAATATTGCAGGATATACCACTGGACGTTTATGAATTCCCCAGACTTCATCCTGTAGTAATAGACACGGGCTCCAGCCGGGGAGCCTGATATCTACCGACGCGGTATTTTGAAACACCTTTTTAGTACAGGCTTCCGAAACATAAAGTACAACCCGCAGGTATACCGCAATCGGAATTGACGATAAAAAGCCTCCTGGTCATGCTGAAGTGTTTTTGTTTTTATTATTCATGATTCTTCTCCATAGCCTGAGTACCACCCCTTTTTGCTCCTCCATCCGGTAATACTTTCCAGTAGATCGCGGAACAAAGACAATGCCCAGGCTTTCAATCCCATTGGTATAATCAGTATATTCAAAAGTAAGGGTTTTATCGCTTCGCTTTACGTCAACCCAAACCATATAGGAGTATTCACCCAATGCCTCGTACAGCATCTCTTCACTGCTGATATTCTTTCCGTTAACATTCAATAGAATATCTCCCCGCTGGATTCCCATCTTCCCGGCAGGTGACTCGGGGAGTACTTCAAGAACCCTAAGCCCCACCCACGGAACGCCAAAGGCCGGATTACCATTCATCTGTCCTTTTTTTCCTAAAACTACTAACAACTCATGAAATAAAGGGACGCACACCGCGGCCACGTATTTTACCCAGTAAATTCTGGATGAGATAATAGCCAGTATCAATATGGATATACTGTATACCGCCAGCCAGAAACCCGATTCACGGGTTCTCTCATGAGGCAGCTGGGTGACAGCTATATCCCCATACCCCAACACGGCAACAATAGGAAAGAGGGCATATACCTGGGATATATTCTGAGGCCTGAACAGGGGCCACCAGTCCGGCATACTCACCCCACCGCCGTTTGCAGCCAGTTGAGCACCGGCATATGGGATAACCAGCACCACCAGCGGAATAGGCCACATCTTCTGAAACAGGTACGCACCAACCGGTTTAAATCTGCTGTGCTCCATCCATACCGGCACACCGTCCCTGTGCCCATCCAGCATTATCAGCACGCTCTCCATAAGATGCAATATCCCTATAAGGGCTATTATAGCAGACACATCTATTTTAGGCCATCCGGTTATAAGACTCAGCAATGAGACAATGCCTCCGGCATATGAAAAACACATATATCGCTGGTTAAATAACATCAATATCAACGCCAGAGGCCAGATAAACAGTATAGCCTGGTAGTCAATCGTTATACCGATAATCACTATTAGAAAACTGGCCATAAGACCAATGAGCATTCCGAAAAAAACTACATTTGCCAGTTGGGTTCCGACAGGATTGCGAAGAATGCCCAACCAATATTCCTCCAGTTGGGCATTTCTTCGAATATGCATATATGCAAGCATAACTACGGCAATAAAGAACAGACTGGTTATAGAATGGGCAAACGAGGTAAAAAGCATTTTTATAAAGGCCAAATTCAAGCCCTCCTCAAACTTTTATTGCAGCTTGGCTTTTATCTCTTCAATTGCCTTCTGCAACTGGTCATCAAGTTCCACAGGCAGCTCTTTATCAGGATTTTCGGTCATAAACTTTTTAGCCTCTTCACTCATCTCAACTTCAATATCCGGAACAACCCCTTTTTCGTGAATGTCCCTTCCCTTTGGTGTGAAATACTTGGATGTTGTGATTTTCAGGGCCGAGCCATCATCAAAAGGCCCTCTTAATCCCTGGACAAGCCCTTTTCCATAGGTGGTTTTACCAATAATGGTTCCAATCCCGTAGTCCTGGATTGCACCGGAAAGGACTTCGGAAGCACTGGCACTGTACTCGTTAACCAGCACAGCTAAGGGCAACCCCAAATGATCCTGTTTAGAATAATACTCCTCCCGTTTTTGCTGCCTGTTTTCGCTGTACACAATCAAACCTTCGGGAAGCAGCATGTCCGCGATCCCGGTACAGGCATCAAGCAAACCGCCGGGATTCCCACGCAAATCCATAATAAGCCCTTTCATCCCCTGGCTTTTTAAATCTTCAACCGCTTTTTCGAAATTTTTAGGTGAGTTTTCATCAAACTGGTACAGCCATATATAACCAATATTCTCGTCGAGCATTCTATATTCCAGATCGGGTATTTCGATGATCGCCCGCTCCAAGGTAAAGTCGATAAGTTCTTCACCTCTCAAAATGGTGATATTGACAACGGTCCCGGGCTCACCTTTCATCATGCTTACAGCCAGATCAAGCTTGCTGCCGTCCACATCAGTATCTTCCACTTTGACGATCTTATCCCCCTGCTGAATCCCGGCCTTGGCTGCAGGACTGTCCTTAAAAGCTTTTATAACATGGATAAGGTTATCCTCTTCGTCCACAGTAACATACAATCCAATTCCAGCATAGCTTCCCTGGGTCTGAACTATAAAATTTTTATACTCTTCCGGGGTAAAGTATGACGTGTATGGATCCCCTAAGGCATTCGTCATTCCTTTTATGGCACCAACAAAAAGTTCATCCCAGTCAGGCTCTTCAATATAATCCCTTTCGATAACCTGCCTTACCTGTTCCAGTTTCTCATATTTCTTTAGCAGCTCATATACTTCCCGTTTTACTATAAACCTGTCTCCGCTTTGTATATCAAGGTATTTACTCACTTCAAACGTCAAGAAGGATGAAAAAAAAGCAGTTACAAGGATTATAACAACCGCACCAAGTGCTGCAGTTCTTTTGCTAATCATTAATCAGGCTTCCTCCTCCTAACCCTTAATACGCCGGTATATACCACAAAAACGTTAAGGATAAAATTTCACTTTATTATACCATACTTACAGATAAGTTTACAGAATATATAGACAAGTTTTTTAAACGCTTTTGCGCATCCGCATTTTAGCCGTATTATATAAATGATGAGCAAAATATCGGCAAAACAAACGCCAGGCTTCCAAAAATAAAAATACTGAGCCAGCAAAACATCAAGTGTTTACTGGCTCGACCCGATATACTTCAAAAACTCATGAATAGTACGCTATGAAAAATATAATTTCAATCACTGGTGTTCCAAGGCCAGAAATAAGTAAAACTCACTCCAGACCTCCACCAAAACTCGCTTATGCTCAGACATTGGTTCCGGCTGTCTTCCGCTGCGTTAACAGGCTCTAAGCCTTTCCGCAAGGCGGCTTCCATAATATTCATCAAATAAAACTTAACGTCCTAAATACGGCAGGGGATCTACCGGCACACCATCCTTACGCACTTCAAAGTGGGCATGAGGTCCTGTAGACACTCCCGTGCTTCCTACCTTGAGCACTGCTTGTCCCCGTTTTACCTGCTGTCCGGCTGACACCAGAATTGCAGAACCATGGGCATAAAGCGTAGTGATACCTCCACCATGCTCAATTATTACACAATTGCCGTATCCTCCAAACCAACCTGCAAATATCACGGTTCCGTCTGCACCAGCAACAAAATTCTGCCCGTATATACCCTGGGAACCGTTGGAACCAATATCAATTCCGGTATGTAGCTTTTTTGTCCCGTAAACCGGATGAATACGGTACCCAAAGTACGATGTTATTCTATAAAATCCCGGAACCGGCCAGGCCAGTACACCTCCCGTATATTCACTGCCTGATCCCGAACCGGATCCTGATTGATTACCATTACCTTCGTCTCCACGGCTTTGCTGTTCCTTTCTTCGCTGCTCCTCTTCCCTCTGTTTTCGCAGCTGCTCTTCCCTTTGTCGTTTGAGTTCCAGCTCCCTAAGAAGCTGCTGTATCATCGTCTCAAGCTCTTTTGACGTCTTTTCCAGCTCATCCAGCTGCTCTTCATACTCCTGTTCCTGCTTCTTTAACTGCTGAAGCAGGGCATCTTTCTCCTTCTTTTTATCTTCAATCTGCTTTTTTTGTGCGGCAACTGCCTGTCTCTTTTCAGTAATAACCTGTTCCTTCTCCTCCAGCTCGGTACACTTCTGGTCAATCCGCATTCTGCATTCCTCTAATTGTTCCAGTACCTGAGCATCAAAGGTTATAAGGCGCTTGACCATTACAATCCGATCCAGGAACTCATTAATGCTCCTTGCTTCCAGCAATAGTTCCAGATAGGAAGACACGCCGCTCATGTAGATCGCTCTTACACGCTCAGCCATCATTTTTTCCTGTTTTTCAGCATCCTTTATTGCCTGTTCCAGCTCCTCACGGGCCTTTTCCAGCTCCTGCTGAGTGGTTTTAAGTTCCTGTTCAAGCTCATCCAGCTCTTTTTCCTTTTGGACAATCTGTTTATCAATGGATTCGAGCTGAACCATTACATCCTGCTGCTGCCGCTGGACTTCTTTTATATTCTCTTCCGTCTCTTTTTTCTCCTCATTTATTTCGTTGAGTTCCTGCTTTTTTCCGTCAATATCAGGAGAAGCCGTTACAGTAGTCGTCGCAGCAAACAATAATACAACCGTTAGCAATGCAGCTACCACTTGTTTCATAATATCACCTCATCCCAGCGTTATACCTTAAGATGCTTACGAATCGATATTGTACTGGCCATAACGCCAACGCAAGCACCTACCACCAGCGAAATAGCAAGAATAGGAAGCATAACTTCACCTATGGGCAACAGCTTAAATATCCCCAGGTAACCCCACTGAACATTTATATAACCGCTTCTGTCGATTAACAGCTTATAAACACCGGCCACCAAACCGGTAGACAACAGTGCACCTATTATCCCTAGAACAATTCCCTCAATTATAAACGGCCACCGTATAAACCAGTCCGTTGCACCAATATATTTCATAATATTAATCTCTTTTCTTCTCGAGTAAACAGTCAGCCTGATGGTATTGCTGATAACTACAACTCTAACGACAGCCAATACAACCACAATCAAAGAACCGAATATCCTCACACCCCGGGCAAACCATCCAATGAACTCAGCCACCTGAGTGCTGTAGTTTATTTCCTCTACAGCAGGCATGGCACTTATCCGTTCTACAACCGTCTCTACATACTCAGGCTTTTGTATTTTTATTATAAATGAATCGGGTAATGGGTTGTTTTCTCCTGAATACCCTTCCAGCAGTTTCCCCTTATCTCCGAGCTCCTTCTTCCATTTAGCCAGCGCTTCATCTTTTGATATAAATACGATTTCATAAACTTCATCCCAGCTTTTTATGTTGTTCTCAACAATAATACGCTGGTCATAGGTAGTACCATCCTTAAGATATATGGTTATCTCCATCCTTGACTCCATACCCTCTACCATAACATCCAGGTTGGCAACAACAACCAGAATCAGACCCAGGACAAACAAGGCAACCATAATGGCAGTAACTGATGCCAAAGTCATAACCCGGTTACGAAGGATATTTTGAAACCCGTTGCGTATATAAAATCGCCAGCTTCTAAAGTTCATCAAAATATCCCCCTTCCTGCTCGTCCCTTACAAGTAAACCCTTGTCAAGCTGTATAACCCGTTTTCTCATAGTATTAACTATATTTTTCGCGTGAGTAGCCATAATAACGGTGGTACCACGCCGGTTTATCATATTTATAATTCTCATTATTTCCATGGAAGTGGCGGGATCCAGATTTCCTGTAGGTTCATCAGCAATGAGTATAGACGGATTGTTTACCAATGCACGGGCTAAAGCCACCCTCTGCTGTTCGCCTCCCGATAGCTGATGAGGGTAATCATGGGCTTTGGATCCCAGTCCTACCAAACCAAGCGCAGCAGGCACCTGTCTGCGAATCTCCCTTCCCGAAGCTCCAATGATCTCCATAGCGAAGGCCACATTCTCATAAGCCGTTTTGTCAGACAACAGCCTGAAATCCTGAAACACCACACCAATCTTACGACGGTAATAGGGAATTTCCCTTCTCTTCAGGGTTGTGATGTCCACGCCATCAACAAAAATGCTTCCGGCGGTAGGCTCAATCTCCTTGAGAAGTAATTTTACAAGGGTAGTTTTGCCTGCACCGCTGGCACCAACAACAAACACAAACTCGCCATTTTGTATCCTAAAATTAACATTATATAATGCGTATACATCATTTACATACATCTTTGATACATTCTGAAACTCTATCAATAATAACACTCCCGTTTCTGCTTCTCCAACATCATCATAATCTTGAATGTAACTGCATCATGGAAGTTTCTTAAATCCAGCCCCAGTGCCTTCTGTACCTTATCCAACCGGTAGACCAGAGTATTACGATGAATATACAACTGTCTGGCAGTTTCGCTTAGATTCAGGCTGTTCTCAAAAAACTTCTCGATAGTGGTAAGCATTTCATCATTTAATATTTTTTTCGTCTCATCATCAAAAATTGTCTGATAGTATTTCCTGGAAAGTTCTCTTGGGATTTCGTGCAAAAGGCGTTCTAACAGTAAAGTATCATAATGGTAGACGCGGCTGTCCCCGTCATACATCATACCTACTTCTATAGCTTCCATAGCTTCCATATAGGATTCTCTAATCCGGTATATGTTAGGTTTGCATCTTCCAATCCCAATACAGATTTTCACAGCCGTCTCATTTATTACGGTTTCTTCTACAGCTTCAGCCAGTTGTATAAATTCATCCTCATCGGAATCCTCCAGTACCAGCTTTACAAGCACTATGGTCCTGGTGTCAAAAAGCAGTAATATATCCCCTTGATTTTTGGGAAAAATATTTATCATTATTTTATAAACCTGGTCGGCACCCATGTCATCGGTACGAATAATAAAAATACAACGCGCCTTATCCGGCTGCAGCTTGTAGTCCTGAACCAGCTCACGGAATTCAAGATCCGGCACCTCATCCAGCAAAATGCGTCGTACCAACTCCTCTTTGGTCATCTTTTTTACAGTTGATTTTACGTATAATTCAACGAGAGAAGATATGAGATGACAATAATTCCTGGCAACTTTACCGGTTCCATCAATAGCAATGTAATAATTCGTAGTCTTATCGTACGTAAGGCGCATGTATGTTCTATTATCCTGAGAAAATACTGCCTTGCTACTTTCTGTACCATAGTCTCTCACTACAGACTCTTCTTTTCCAATCCTTTTCCTATTGCTGCTGGCTATAATCACTCCCGCTGAATCAACAATGTCAGTCGTCACTTGTATGCTGCGTACAGCTTTTTCCAGCAGTTTTTGGAACCTTTGCTCTGTCAGCATATTATCACCTAATTATAAGTATACATTAGTTTGTTATATAAAAAAAGCAGAAATATTATCCAGCATTGATAATATTTCTGCTTTTATATTAAAAATCCTTTTTTCTTTACAAAATTCGCTCCTGTTATTTTATACAAGTTTACCTTTCAAGCAATGATTCTTCGGTATCCTTGTCGAAGAAGTGCAGTCTGTTAGGATCAAGAGCGATCTTGATTGTATCCCCGACTCTGGCTGTGGATCTTGGGTCAACCCTGGCTATCAGGTTGTTGCCGCTTACTGTCAGGTACAGGTAAGTCTCGGAACCCATAAGCTCCACAACATCTACGTATGCTTTAACAGTGCTGTCTGTAGCATTTTGTAAGAAAATTTCTTCATCGTGGAGGTCTTCAGGTCTGATACCCATGATAACCTCTTTTCCGATGTAGGATTGATCCTTGAATTTTCTTATCTTGCCAGCCGGTACTTTAATCTTGTTGCCGTCGAATACAGCAAATACATCCTCGCCCTCTTTTACAAGAGTTACATTGATGAAGTTCATCTGAGGACTGCCTATGAAACCAGCTACAAACAGGTTTGTGGGGTAATCATACAGATTCTGAGGTGTGTCTACCTGCTGTATAAAACCATCCTTCATAACCACGATCCTGGAACCCATGGTCATAGCTTCGGTCTGGTCGTGGGTAACATATATAAAGGTTGTCTGCAGTCTCTGATGCAGTTTTGTAAGCTCGGTTCTCATCTGAACCCTCAACTTTGCGTCCAAGTTGGACAGCGGCTCGTCCATCAAGAATACCTTGGGTTCACGAACTATAGCACGACCTACAGCAACCCTCTGTCTTTGTCCGCCGGACAAAGCCTTTGGCTTTCTGTTCAGCAGATGTTCGATATCCAACATTCTGGCAGCTTCTTTTACACGTCTGTCAATTTCGGCTTTTGGAGTCTTTCTGAGCTTTAACCCGAAAGCCATGTTGTCATACACTGTCATATGAGGATATAGAGCATAGTTCTGGAAAACCATCGCAATGTCCCTGTCCTTGGGAGCTACATCGTTCATCAGTTTATCGCCTATATATAGTTCACCTTCAGTTATTTCCTCAAGTCCAGCAACCATGCGCAAAGTGGTGGTCTTTCCGCATCCGGAAGGTCCGACGAGTACGATGAATTCCTTATCAGCAATATCTAGGTTAAAGTCACTAACAGCAGTAACACCACCCGGATACACCTTATAAACACCTTTTAGAGTTACACTTGCCATTCAAACCCCTCCATAATAGTTTTCTTACACCCTTATGGATGCAATAATAATATGTTTTTCACGGATACGATTATATTATATCGAGTTCAGGACAATCTGGCTATAGCTATTATTAACAAAAAATATAGAGGTATTTTTGACTAAGTTGCATAAAAACATTTAAACTGAGTGGTAATACATGGCAATAATTAATATTAAATTCATTTTTATTATTGTATTTTTATACATACTAATGTATAATTATTATTAATGTTATTTGCAGCTATCCATCTGCAGACCCGGTAAGTTACTTTTAAAAAGGAGGTTGCCCATTGATTAGAGCAAGTATTCTGGGTGCTACAGGTTATGCGGGAATTGAATTGGTACGGTTGCTGTATGTCCATCCCGAAGTTAAACTTGTTCACCTGGTGTCCCAGAGTTTTGCAGATCAGCCTATATCCTCTGTATACCCCAACTTCAAAGGGATATTTGAAAAAACATGCAGCAGGCTGGATATCGATCAAATTGCTGAAGAAAGCGATATTATATTTGCATCCTTGCCTCACGGTGCTTCAGACAAGGTAATCCCCCTCCTGTATGAAAAGGGAAAAAAGATTATCGATTTGAGCGGCGACTTTAGATATAAATCAGTCGAAATATATGAAAAATGGTACGGTTCCAGCCACGCCCGTCCTGACCTTCTTAAAGTGTCGGCATACGGGTTGCCCGAGCTAAACAGGCAGGAAATAATCAAAACCCGTCTTATTGGCAATCCCGGCTGCTACCCTACCTCAGCTCTGCTGGCATTGGCACCTCTTGTGGCTGATGATGCAATCCAGCCGGATACGATTATCATAGATTCCAAATCCGGTACCACCGGTGCAGGCAGGGAACCTTCATCCGCTTTACATTTCAGCGAGGTAGATGAGAACATCAAAGCTTATAAGATTGCAACTCACCGCCATACATCAGAAATAGAACAGCAGCTTGGAATAATAGCTAGACACGATGTTACAGTATCCTTCACCCCTCATCTG
>LFTM01000279.1 GCA_001513505.1 Clostridiales bacterium DTU092
CCTCCAGCTCGAGGGTAGGGGGGGTTTTATCCCTTATCTCCTTTATCTCATCCAGGCTGAGCTCTCTCGCCATTATTATCCTTTTTACCCCTTGGCTGTGCCAGAAGGCAGCACTCCGCCAGTTGGTGGTGTTGGCCTGGGTGCTTAAATGTATTTCCATGTCGGGTGCAACTTCCTTCACCAGGGACAGCATCCCCGGATCCGATACTATGACCGCATCCACTCCAATATCGTCAAGAAAGCGAACGTAGTCCTCAACACCCTCAAAGTCTTGGTTGTGAGCAAATATGTTCAATGCGACGTATACCCTACGCCCATATCTGTGGACGTATTCCACCCCTTCCCTCATTTCATCCAGTTCAAAATTGCCAGCCGAGGCCCTAAGGCTCAACCTTTTGCCGCCTATATATACGGCATCCGCTCCATACGCCACGGCCACCTTTAGCTTTTCAAGGTCGCCTGCCGGTGCCAAAAGCTCGGGTATCTTCATATTGCATTCCATCCTTTCGTAAAATCACATGTTCTCATGAAAAAGCCAACTTACTGAAAAAACGATCATCATAAACTTCGGGAAATCAAAATTCCTTTTTGTTGCACAGCTCCCCAAAGAAACGCCTACCAATAAAAGCTTCCCATAACTCAATGCCTTAAACTAACAGAGCCCACTCATTAGAGTGAGCTCCAATATACCTGCACTATTCCTTATTTTTATTCTGGCTATCCTTCCACAACTTCTCGTACTTTTGCTTGGCTCTAGCATGCTCTTCGGCAGTGTAACTAAACTCGTGCCGGTTATCCCCGGCATACACAAAGAACAGCACGGGCTTTTTGGGATTCATGAACTCCTCATCCGGATACAGTACCGCTTCTACAGCAAGCTGTCCCGGCGAAGCTATAGGGCCAACAGGCAGCCCCTTATACTTGTAGGTATTATAATGCGAATCCACCGCAATCTCCTCATTGGTCAGGAAGGGCTTCCTCTCAGAACGTCCCAGAGCATACTGCACCGTTGCACATGACTGAAGGGGCATATCGATATTCAGCCGGTTATGAAACACTGCTGCGATCTTGTAAAATTCATCTTTAACAGCAGCTTCAGTTTGAACTATTGAAGCCAGTGTAATAACCTCATCCAGCGTCATTCCTATCTCCTCTATCTTGGACAGCAACGGAACCTCTTGAAATTCGGCATAATACAGCTTTCTTTCAAAGGCTGACAACATCTTCCTGATAATATCATCGGGCGATGAATCCATATAAACGATATAGGTATCAGGAAACAGATAGCCCTCAAGAGGAAACTCTAAATTCCTTCTTTCCTCGGGGATCTCATTTAGAAAGGGGTATTCTGATGCAAACTTATCAATATCCTTCGCAGCATCGATAAATTCCTGAGCCGTAAAGGAAAATACTTTCTGATCATCTTTTTTAAATTTTTCCAGATAACTTGCCATATCACGAATGCATAAACCTTCCCGGAGAGTAATCTGAACAGTATCAACCGCAGCTTCTCCTGTAACAAGCTCATCCAATATCTGCTGCGGATCCATATTTTTGGACAACACATATCGGCCTGCTTTCAGCTTAGATGCTTTATCGGAAAGCTCTATAAACATTCGAAAGACACCCTTGTTGCGAA
>LFTM01000201.1 GCA_001513505.1 Clostridiales bacterium DTU092
TACCTGACCTTCTCCACTGTTCAGTTTTCAAGGACCAGTTCGCCGCTCTTTTCAAGCGGCGAATAATAATATATCAAATCAAACTTTCTTTGTCAATACCTTTTTTAATATTGTATATCAAATTAGCCTTCTTTATATTATATTTTTTTGTCTACACTAAATTAGCACAAATACCTCTCCCTTGTCAATAGTTTGGTAGCAGCTTTTTATCTCCATTTTGTGTAAATCAAATGATTAGTTATTTAAAAATACCGTTGACAGAATAAAATATATATGAAATTAATCATCAATTTGCACCATAGATGCATATGGAATATATTCTATATCGGCGCTGACAAGGGTTGGTACAATACTAAATTCATGATCATCAACTGAGCCTGCCATTCTATGGTCCAAAATTTTAACGCCCGGCTTTTTGTTATTAACAATCCGGTAATGAATTTTCACTAAAACTCCGGTGCCCTCAATTGCCTGAACATCTCCCATTAACGATACAGCAAACCTGGCCACTCCTTCATCGGCATCAATGCTATTTACAAATTCCATCCATGGACTTCCGCATTCTAGAAACAAATCACCGGTTTCCAGCCTCTCAATATTTAATATCTTTGGATCGTAATATAAATCAACTGAAGCGGCGTAAAGATTTGTTACATTTTCTATA
>LFTM01000153.1:0-11666 GCA_001513505.1 Clostridiales bacterium DTU092
CCAGAGGGGTTTTACTCTCTCTGGTAACAAATTGTGCAAGGTTTATCACCCGATGAGGGAGGGTCTCAGGAAGAGCTGTATAGTATTTTTGAATGTGTATCAGTTTTTCATGGTTAATACCTTCCTCCTGCCAGGTTTCAGGGATGGGTTGACGCCAATCGATAAACGGAACATACTCATTTACATAATTGTGGAACATAGGATCTGCTGTGTTCGGGATTCTGATATGCAGCAGATAACTTTCCGATGCAGTTATGTCCCGGGAGGTAAAGGTTTCGCCCGTGCCGTTAAAATGTGGTACAAAACCACCCCATTTTTGAACATCAACATCCTCCAATCGCTGGGCATTGAAGATAACGGATGTTTCGATTCCGGTATGGGTTACCGAGGCTTTTACCGTATTAAAAAAGCGTTGTCCCAGTTCAGGTTCTAAATCCTTCCATACCGGCTCATCCCAGTCGAATGCCTGTGCTTTGGCTTCTTTCCAGTGTGAGCTTTTCAGCTTGTAACGGTGGTCATCTATCGTATCAGTCCAGCTGTTGCCCGTATATTCATTCAGCAGTGAGCCTCTGAGGTATAAACGAGTTGTGGATGTTATCGTTAAAACGACATCATCGCTGAGTTTTATAGGTCCTCCCAGCTCAGTTGAAGAGGAGGGGAAACCTGTATATGAAAGGCGGAAAGTTTTACGGGGTCCTGAAAATACCGTCCAGTCCGTCCATCGGTCAGTTATGTCCCGAACCTTGCGTTCCAGGAATTCCAATTTAAAATCTTGTGTATTATCCGGAAGAATTATATATGAGGTGAATACTATCGTAACTGCCAGAGGAAGAATGGAAACCTGCCAGATTCCATAATCAGGCATACTGTGAATACGGGAAAGTCTTTTATAGTATTTGGAGGACAGGAGTAAGATCCATGCCAGTGCAAAAGGCCACAGATAGGGAAGTATATATTTATGTCCGAGTGCCCAAAGAGTTCCTGTAACCCCCAGACTTAAGATCAGGGGTACGATATACCATTCCGCCTTTATCATGAAAACATAGATAACCAGGGAAAGGGCGGACACAATTAACCATGCGCTGGGAATGGAATACTGAGGTTGGATAAAGGTTGATCCAAGGGTATAATCCAGCAGCCATTCGAGCCATTTTAATACATCTGTCCACCACCCTTCCGACGCAAAATAATATGCATATATGCCCAGGCTTACAACGGTTAAGGCGGACAACGCCACTGCAGTATAACGGTTGTATAAATAAAAAGACAGGATAATGTAGACTGCTGCGGTCATTCCAAGGACGGAAACGAAGGAAACGGGCAGGTAAAGGGAGACAATAATTGATTTGGCCAGGCTGCCTGCCAGCAGTAAAAATATAATTCCTTTCATTATATAGTTAAAAGCCGGATTGGAAGTTGTTGCGTGCTTCATAGCGTTCTCTCCAATATATGATCTAACCGTTCGTTGACGGGCACCACTATACAGGGGATATCTCTTTTATTAAGTTCGTCGATCATACGCTGATGTTTGTTGTCTACCTGCCTGGATGGATGTATAAACAGAATAAACGGATGTATGTCTGATTGTTTGAACTGGCACAGATAATTGAAAAGCCGGTAGTTCAGATTATGTATAACCAGTATTATACTCTGGCCTTTGGAGAAACCCGAGGATTCAATCAGCAGGATCTCATCAATTGAGAAAGGGCTGTTAAACGGTAACGCTGCAAGATATTCATAAAACCTGTGGAAATCTTCAGGGCTTCTCCCGCTTATCTGCTGGCGTTGTCTGTGATATATAATAAGCTGTGCTGAAAGGCTTTTGGCAAGGATATAGTGGATTATGGATACCGTACATTCTACAGCCTGATCTTCTATCTGGTATCTTAACAAACCGTCTGAAGGGAATGGAAAAGTCTCCATAAATACAAGGATCTGGGACTGGGCATTGGTCTCATAATTTTTTACGTAAATCTCCTGCAGTTTGGCAGAGATATTCCAGTGGATTTTCTTTAGCGGGTCACCGTAGCGGTATTGTCTGATATCAGCCAGGGAAGCCGGCTCTTCGGTGGCAAAAAATTCGTGCTTGGTACTGCCTTCATTCTGCACCTGAGGAAAAGGCAGGGATGAAATATTAAGAATTCTTGGTTTTACTTCCAGGTTTAAAGGTTTATAGTATGGGCGATCAACGAGGCTGGTTGAGAATGCAAACAAACCAAACGGATCCCTTACCTCGATGTGGGTGATGCCCAGCGCATATTCACCTCTTAAGCTGCATATAAAATTTTCCCTTATCTCACCGTACTGAAAGGGAAGAACCGACAGCACTTTTTCCTTGAAATTGTTGCTGAGTACCGACTCCGGTACTTTATAGAATACTTTTATATACGGATAAATAAAAGGTTTATCGTTGTGGATCTGAATTGTAAGTGTAACAGGGTCTCCTTTGCTGACTTCCTGGGGCGTTATATTGTGCAGATACCGGAAATCCAGCATTACCCATACATTGGTGATCAGTGCATAGAATATAAGAGATATGATGACCGACAGGCCCATAAAATATATCTTATCCCCAGTATAAAGCCCCAAAAACAGAAAGATAACTCCAAAACTTATAATCAGAATACGCAGGTATCTCATGTTCGAATCACAGGCACGTAAACTGTGTTAAGAATTGATTTCAGAATTCTTTCTACCGTCATTTCCTTAAGCCGTGCCTCAGGCTTAAGAATCAAACGATGGGCTAATACCGGGGTAACCATCTTTTGAACATCGTCGGGTATTACATAGTCCCTTCCTTCAAGCAGTGCAAAGGCCTGGCAAGCCCGCATGAGAGCCAATGCACCCCGGGGACTGGCACCCAGTGTCAGATCGTTGTGTTCTCTCGTTAAAGCAACAATTTCAGCTATGTATTCCTTGATGGCTTCGGCTACTTTTATGTACTTTACTGCCTCCTGGATTTCAAGAACCTGCTGTGCATTAGCCACCGGCTGCAAATCCTTTATTGGATTCTGGGTTTGGAAACGGGAGAGAATAAACATCTCGTCCCGTTTAGCTGGATATCCAATGGAGATTTTTATAAAAAACCGGTCAAGCTGAGCTTCGGGCAGGGGAAAGGTTCCGATATACTCAATGGGATTTTGGGTAGCTAATACAATAAACGGTTCGGGTACGGGATAGGTTTTTCCGTCAACGGTTACCTGATGTTCTTCCATAACTTCCAGCAGGCTGGACTGGGTTTTGGGTGATGTCCGGTTTATTTCGTCTGCCAATATCACCTGGCTCATTATCATTCCGGGGTGAAATTCCATTTCACCGGTTTTAAAGTTGTACATGGAAAAGCCTGTTATATCCGATGGCAGTATATCCGGGGTAAATTGAATCCTCTTGAAGGAAAGATTGAGAGATTTTGCCAGACAGGATACCAGAGTCGTCTTGCCTACTCCGGGAACGTCCTCTATAAGTACGTGCCCACCTGACATAAGAGCTATAAGTATCAGGTGAATGACATGGCTTTTGCCAACTATAACCTTTTCTATATTCTCCTGAATATCCTGAACAAGTTTTTTTGGATTAAACACTTGCATACCTGCTTTCTTTTTTATTTGTTTAGGGTTAAGATAAAGTCTTATAAATTGCGCCCAATTGTGGTCCCGTAAAAATGATACAGGCAAATTTTGATTAAAAACTAAGATCGGAAAGAAAGTGGTGTGTTGTATGCTACATACATGTGTATTGGTAAATGCAAGGTTAAATCTACTAATATTATTGTATCATATACCCGGGTTTAATGTAAAAAACTAATGCCTTTTGTTGACTAAATTTGTGCCACCGGTTTATATTAAAGTTAAATACATACTTTTGTGATATAATGATCGATATAACTGATTTCCTAAACTCTATATAAACTCATCATACAGGTATAAAACGAAACTTTTATCAATGCAAATATTTCTGTGAGAGGAAGTAGATCTGATGCGGGATGCTGTTTTAACTATTCTATTGGATAACATGGGCCGTTATATTTCCGGTCAGGACATAAGCAGAACTCTTGGTATTACCCGGGCTGCCGTTTGGAAATATATAAAGCTTTTTGAAAGCGAAGGCTACCAGATTGAGTCCTCTACCAAAAAAGGCTACAGGCTGACATATGTTCCGGATGTTCTGGAACCGGCTGTACTTACCAGCGGGCTTGACACCTCCATTATAGGTAAGAATATGGAATGTCATAAAACCCTGGCATCCACCAATATCAGGGCAAAGGAACTGGCTCTGGCCGGTGCACCCGAAGGAACGGTGGTTGCAGCAGAGGAACAGATACAGGGGAGGGGCAGACTGGGACGCTCCTGGATATCCCCATCAGGGAAGGGGATATGGATGTCGGTTATCTTAAGACCTCAGTTGTCTCCTGAAAAAGCTCCAAGGGTAACCGTTATGACGGCAGTTGCCCTGGTCAGAGCTTTGAAGCGTGCCGCTAAGCTGGAGGCAGGTATTAAGTGCTCCAACGATATTGTGTGCAGCGGGAAGAAGTTGTGCGGTATTCTGACGGAAATACATGCCGAGCCGGATGTTATCAGCTATGTAGTAGTTGGTATCGGAATCAACGTAAACCTTTCAGCCGAAGATTTTCCTGAGGACGTAAGGAACACCGCCACATCGGTAAAAATGGAAAAGGGCAGAGAATTGAACCGCCGGGATA
Organism: Clostridiales bacterium DTU092; assembly: GCA_001513505.1. Lineage (GTDB taxonomy): Bacteria > Bacillota > Clostridia > Caldicoprobacterales > Caldicoprobacteraceae > DTU074. The sequence continues at coordinate 4,700 of LFTM01000153.1, forward strand.
TAATCCAGGCCGTTTTAGAGGAGATGGAGAATATATATTTGAATAGTTTCAGCGATGATAATTTTGAACAGCTCCTGGAAGAATACAGGAATTACTCGGTGATTCTGGGGAGGACAATATCCGTGGTTGGGGCAGCAGGTGAGTTTACCGGCAAAGCGCTTGATTTTAGTAAAGATGGTTCATTGCTTGTTCAGAGGGATGACGGGCGGATTGAGAATGCATGGGCAGGAGATGTATCGATAAGGGGTGAAACCGGTTATGTATGAGGGATATATCACAGATGTACCGGGGATAGAAGTTGGTCATGCACAGGACGTAAAAGGAGGAACCGGCTGTACGGTGGTTATTTGCAGGGAGGGAGCCGTAGGCGGCGTGGATGTCAGAGGGTCAGCACCCGGAACCAGGGAGACTGATCTTTTACGGCCTACCAATCTGGTACAAAAGATACATGCCGTTGCGCTGTGCGGGGGCAGTGCGTTTGGGCTGGCAGCGGCCAACGGGGTCATGAAGTATCTTGAGGAGCAGGGTGTAGGTTTTGATGCAGGTGTCGCTAAAGTACCAATTGTAGCAGGCGCTGTAATTTTCGATCTGGCATATGGGGACAGCCAGGCCCGGCCTGATGAAAACATGGGTTACCAGGCATGCAAAAACGCAAGCGATGGAGTTGTGGCTCAGGGAAGTGTGGGCGCCGGAACCGGAGCTACGGTTGGGAAGATCCTTGGTATGAAAAATTCGATGAAAGGCGGCATTGGCACCGCTTCAATCCGGCTTCCGGGAGGAGTTGTGGTAGGCGCCATAGTGGTGGTCAACGCACTGGGTGATGTGGTGGAAGCGGATACGGGAAGGATACTGGCAGGGGCAAGGGATCCTGATACCCTGAAATTTATTGATAGCAGGAGGTTTTTACTGGAGAATGGTGCTCCTGGGGACGCTGTCGCTGGCAATACCACCATCGGTGTGATAGCTACAAATGCCCGGTTAAATAAGGAGCAGGCCAATAAAATTGCCTCTATGGCCCATGATGGTCTGGCTCTTGCCATAAGACCGGTTCATACCATGCTGGATGGAGATACACTTTTCACCCTTGCAACCGGGGATATAGAAGCTGATGTCAATGTTATTGGCACAGCTGCTGTTGAAGCTGTAGCCAGGGCGGTTGTAAATGGCGTAATGAACGTCTGACATATGGTTTTATTATCGAGGAAACGGAAGCAAACAATTTAATCAGTTAGGAAGATCATAAAGTTCGGCTTATTTCAAGCTATAGGATATTAAATGAAGGATTACCCCTGTTTTCCTTCATTGACCATTGGTAAAAACTCAATTAATATATTATAATCTGTTTAAATTTGTTTAGAAGTTCCGGTTATTAAATATGCATAGACAGTCTTACAAGTGCATTATACATAAACAATAGGAGCGGGGGTATTTTTTTGGATATTTTAAAAAGAATTATGGGTTACGTTGCACGCTATAAGTGGAAGGCCATTACGGCCATATCTTTTTTAGTTTTGCTTATCAGCCTGAACTTAGTAACTCCATATCTGACAAAGATACTGGTGGACGATGTTATCCGCGGCGGCAAACGCAATCTGCTTGTCCCGATTTTAATTGCCGTTTTTGGGTGCGCGGCATGCAGGGGACTGCTTTCATATTTCCGTTCGTACCTTTTTGAGGGTGTGTCCCAGAAATGTCTGTATGATCTGCGCAATGATATGTATACTCATCTTCAGGGCCTGTCATTTTCCTTTTACGACGATAATCGTGTAGGTGAGCTCATGTCGAGAATGACAGGAGATCTGGAAGGTATACGTATGTTTATTGTCGGAGGCCTGTCAGTATTGTTGGAGAATGCCATTTATTTTATCGGTACAACTATTATGCTGCTGTATTTAAATGTGGAGCTGGCTCTGGTTACTCTGGCAATACTGCCTTTTATAGCATGGGTGGCAATTAAATTTAATAAGACCATCCGGCCTGCCCATAGTGAAATTCGTGAACAGCAGGCAAATCTGAATACTACGGCTCAGGAGAATATTGCTGGCGTAAGGGTCGTCAGGGCCTTCGCAAGAGAGGACTATGAAATTGAGAAGTTCGAAAAGGAAAACCGGCTGAATCAGGAGAAAAACGTCAATGCCAGCTTTATATGGGCTAAGTACTTCCCTCTGATCGAGTTTTTAAGCGGATTCTGCGCGGTAGCCCTGATCGGTTACGGAGGATGGATGGTAGCTATTGGCAGGATTACTCTGGGAACCGTAGTTGCCTTTAACGGCTATCTGTGGATGTTGATCATGCCGGTGAGAATGCTGGGCTGGATTGTAAATATTATCAGTCATGCCATTACATCGGGGAAAAGGGTTTTTGATATTTTGGATACGGGTTCATCCATAAAGGAGAAGAGCAATCCCTATTCCAGTGACGAGTTTCGCGGTGACGTGGTGTTTGAAAATGTATCGTTTCGTTATAAAGAAAACCCAATACTTTTTAACATAAATATTAACGCACCTGCCGGAAAGACTATTGGAATCATGGGTGCTACCGGTTCGGGTAAAACATCGATAATTAACCTGATCGGAAGGCTGTATGATGTAACGTGCGGCAGAGTACTGGTGGACGGAGTCGATGTCCGTGACTGGAAGCTAAGTGCCCTGAGAAGCCAGATAGGAATCGTGATGCAGGATACGTTTCTGTTTTCGGATACCATTGAAGGAAATATACTGTACGGTAATCCGGATGCGTCCAGAGAGGATGTTATACGCGCAGCAAAGATTGCAGAAGCCCATGATTTTATAATGGAAATGCCTCAGGGGTACGATACCATTGTGGGTGAACGGGGTGTTGGACTGTCCGGCGGTCAAAAGCAGCGTATTGCAATTGCCAGGGCCATTGTTAAAAACCCGAAGATCCTTATTATGGATGACTGTACTTCTGCGGTAGACATGGAAACCGAATATGAGATACAAAAGGCGCTTAAGAAGATCATGAAGGGCCGGACAACCTTCATAATTGCCCATCGTGTTTCTTCGGTGAAGGATGCTGACGAAATAATTTTCCTGGACAACGGACGGATTGTTGAAAGAGGAAAACATGAAGAGCTGCTTGCTTTAAGAGGACGGTACTACGAACTGTATATGCAGCAATACAAGGATCTGGATGAATTCCAGTCTGACAGGCAGGTGATGTAGAAATGTTAAGACAGCGAATAACTGATGATGAGGCATTGGAAAAACCGTTTAACAAGGAGCAGTTTAAGCGGCTTTTGAGTTATATGAAGCCATACAAAAAACAGCTTGCCATTACATTGGTACTTATGGTCATAGCTGCCGTGTGCGGCCTGCTTGGACCGCTTATTCTGCAGATAGCTATTGATAAGTATATGGTCAGGGAGAAACTGCTCGGCTTAATGCTTATAACGCTGACCTTTTTGGGAATTAATCTGCTTAGTATGGTGTGTGTGCGTTCCCGTGTCAGGATCATGGTTGTAGTCGGACAGGAGGTACTATTCAGACTTCGTCAGGACCTGTTTAACCATATACAAAAGTTGTCCTTTACCTTCTATGACAGCAGACCTGCAGGGAAAATACTGGTGCGCATTATTAACGATGTAAATTCCCTCAGTGATTTGCTGACAAACGGTATTATAAATGTGGTAACCGATGTTTTTACACTGATTGTGGCTTTGATTTTTATGTTCTCCATACACTTTAAACTGGCTTTAATCACCCTTACAACGGTACCATTAATGTTGCTGGTAATTTTTCTGCTGAAAAGGACCATCAGGGTCCGCTGGCAGAATGTCCGTAAAAAGGTATCCAATATGAATGCCTATCTTCACGAAAGTCTTGCAGGTATGAGGGTAACCCAGGTGTTTGTCCGTGAGCCCGAGACCCGGGATCTATACCGTCAGCTCAGTGGAGATATATATTCTACCTGGATGAGTGCAATAAAGATAAACAACCTGTTCTGGCCCAGCGTTGAACTGATAGCTGCTGTAGGAACGGTTCTGATCTACTGGTATGGCATTAGATTTTTGGACCAGGGTACGGTAACGGTAGGTGTTCTGGTTGCCTTTACAGGCTATGTATGGCGATTCTGGCATCCTTTAAACAACCTGGCGAATTTTTATAATTCACTGCTTGTAGCCATGGCTTCTACCGAACGAATATTTGAACTGCTTGACGAAAAGCCTGATATTACCGATGCGGAAGATGCCGTCGAAATGCCTCCTATAAAAGGTGAGGTCACTTTCGATAATGTTACATTTTACTATGAGCCTGAAAAGCCGGTGCTTGAAAATATCAACTTCACTGTAAAACCGGGAGAAACCATTGCTCTGGTTGGGCCTACCGGTGCCGGTAAGACCACTATTGTCAATCTTATAAGCCGGTTTTATGATACCGTGGAAGGAAGAGTTTTAATTGACGGAGTGGACATTCGGGGAGTAGTTTTACATTCTCTTCGAAAACAAATGGGTGTAATGCTTCAGGATCCGTTCATATTCTCGGGCACCATCATGGATAATATCCGCTATGGACGGCTGGATGCTACCGATGAGGAAGTAATTGAAGCAGCAAAGGTAGTGCACGCCCATGAGTTTATTAAGGATATGGAGGACGGGTACTATACTCAGGTACAGGAACGGGGATCCCGGCTGTCACAGGGGCAGAAACAGCTTATTTCATTCGCTCGTGCCCTGCTGGCGGATCCTAAGATTCTCATTCTGGATGAAGCCACATCCAGCATAGACACCCGTACAGAAATATTGATTCAGGAAGGTTTAAAGGAACTGCTTAAAGGCAGAACATCCTTTGTCATAGCCCATAGACTGTCTACTATTAGAAATGCCGATCGTATTATGGTGATTGACCATAATAAGATAGTGGAGTGCGGCAGCCATGACGAGCTGATTGAAAAGAAAGGCATGTATTATAACCTGTACAAAGCTCAGTATAAGTACTTAAAGGCTATTTAACCAATCGTCTGACATATGATATGAACTCAAGGATATAAGGGCTGGATCATTATGTTCCAGCCCTTTTTTTGTTTGGATATTGATGTTTGACAGATACTGCATTGAACCGGTTTTGTGAAGGATACAGGAACGGCTGTAATACCGTAGGAATATATTGATAATAATCGGTTATTTGAGCACTTGAGTTTGCAATTGCATAAAATGTTATTCATGATTTTTGAAATATATTGATAGCTTCTCTGAACCAATGATTATTATGGAGGGAATCATGTGATGTACAACCACAGCTATGGATTGATTGCATTCCGTTCAAGGCAGCATGCCATTCATTTTAGCGAGATTTTGAAAGCGGCAGGATATCCGGTTCATATTGTCCCTTCTCCTAAAGGGATATCTCTGGGATGCGGCCTGTCATTGAAATTTTCACTACACTTGACTGCCGGGATTATGGAAATGTACAACAGGTACCGGTATCCGATCAGCGGATTTTATCAGGTGGATCACAAGGGAGATCAGACTATAATCAAAAGAATACCGTATCCAGTATAATAATGATATTATTTAAGCAGTTAGCTAAATCATGTTTGTTTAAATTAAGAACAACGGGGGTATAGTATAGTTACAAAAAATATGTGTTGCATAATACAATTGATACTGCTAAAATAGTATTCATTAAAGCCGGTATCCTCAGTGAGCCGGACTAAAATTAATCCTATGTGATGAGGTACCGTCAGGTATCCATTCCTGGAACTTGAACGGAGGTGTAAAACATGAAGCTTACTACACGAAAATTAGCGGTTACAGGTATGCTGGCTGCAATTTCAATCATTCTGGGGCTTACTCCCATTGGTCTGATCCCATTACCCTTCAGTCCTACCAAGGCTACCATAATGCATATCCCGGTTATCATTGGTACTATAGTTGAGGGTCCTGTAGTCGGGCTTATTATAGGTTTGATATTTGGCGTGTTTAGCATGTACCAGGCGGCTACCATGCCTACCAACCCTGCCCAGTTTGTGTTCCTGGACCCATTGGTTGCGGTTTTACCCCGTCTGCTTATCGCTATAACTTCATATTTAGTCTATAGAGAAGTAAAGCAGATTTTTAAAAAGGATACCCGGGGAGTGGCATCCGGTATTGCTGCGGCTGCAGTGGGCACACTAACCAATACGGTAGGGGTTCTGCTGACAATCTATTTGCGCTATGGGGCTGAGTATGCCGAGAAATTGGGTATACCTCCTGAGACGGTAGGAGGGTTTATATTGGGTATTGGTGTATCTCACGGGATCCCTGAAGTGATTGTGGCTATAATCATTGTGACTGCTGTACTGCAAGGGTTGCAGAGAATTTACCGAAAGGTGTTTTGACGGTTCATAGGCAGGGGGTTCCCTGCCTATATATTTTTATAGGAGTGGTGGAAATATGTTGCTGGTAATGGATGTTGGGAATACCAATACAGTTGTTGGTGTTTATGATGGGAATACACTTATTAATAGCTGGCGTCTGGTTTCGGATCGGGAAAGATCGGCCGATGAATTTGCCATAGTTATACTGGGCTTATTCAGACATCATGGGCTCTCTCATAACAGTATCGATGCCATTGCTGTTTCATCGGTTGTGCCTCCTATGATGGGTGCCATTGAACAGATGTGCCGGAAGTATTTTGGCATAGAACCGCTGGTAATAGGGCCGGGAGTTAAAACCGGTATAAACATTCTTTATGAAAATCCCAAAGAAGTGGGGGCAGACAGGATAGTAAATGCAGTGGCCGCTTATGAAATGTACGGTGGTCCCATTATTGTTGTGGATTTTGGGACAGCCACTACCTTCTGTGCTATTTCCGAGAAAGGCGAATACCTGGGCGGATGTGTTGCTCCGGGTATTACCATATCAACCGAGGCTTTATATCAGAGAGCAGCCAAGCTGCCCAAAGTAGAACTTGTAAGGCCGCCCCGGGTTATCTGTAAAAATACGGTGAACAGTATGCAGGCGGGG
>LFTM01000153.1:11707-19690 GCA_001513505.1 Clostridiales bacterium DTU092
AATTGCTACAGGAGGCCTGGCCGGTATGATAGCTGAAGTATCCGAAACGATTGAGGGAATCGAGCCTAATCTGACCCTGGAGGGGCTGAGGATAATATACCAAAGGAACCAGTAGATATTCAGATAATATATATTTTTTGCAAAAGATTATAATTAAAAGAGATATAAAAACAGATAAAGCTGAAAAGCATAAATTTACAAACTGATTGTTTTGTGTTATCATGATAAAAATGATCAGGTGCTGTCAATAATATGCACTGATATATTATGGGGGTAGGTGTTTTTTTTGAATACGCTGCTGCGCTTTGTGCAGTATTTAGCTAAAAGAGTTATAATATTGGCAATTATAATTAGTTTGGCTGTATTAGCTGCTTTTATAGCCTATGATTGTGCAAATATATATATTGTTATAACGGAAGGAATGACACTGAGAGCTACTGCAATATTGGAGGGGCAGGAGAATATTGTATTGAACAAATTCTTTACCCAGTCTTACTTAAACGCTGATCCTTTGATGAACAATAATGTTTATGAAGATTTTATTATACAGGACTACAACATAAAAATGAGGGTTAAATGGCTGTGGGCATGGCCGTGGGAAGACAAGGTAAAAGTTGTCATCGAGGAATCCATACCTAAAATTGTGGGTAAACCTAAAGATGATGAACAGGCGGCAAAAACGCCGCCTGCATGGCAAAACGGTGAAAAAATAGTACTGCTGGAGAAAATAGACAGTTACTGGAAGATCGCCGGGGTGATCTTTAAAAGCTATTTGGATTAACCCGCTTTTACACCCTTTCCAGCAGCCTTGATTCAAGCACGGGTTTCAGGAACTTCCCGGTATAGCTTTCTTCCACTTTGATTATCTCTTCCGGGGTTCCTTCTGCTATAATCATTCCGCCCATGTCTCCGCCTTCCGGTCCAAGATCAATGATATAATCGGCTGTCTTTATGACATCCAGATTATGTTCGATGATAACAACCGTGCTTCCTGCATCAACCAACCTTTGTAAAACACCAATCAGCCTGTCAACATCTGCAATATGCAGACCTGTTGTGGGCTCGTCCAGTATATATATGGTTCGGCCGTTGCTTCGTCTGCTGAGCTCGGTGGACAGTTTAACCCGCTGGGCCTCGCCGCCCGACAGTGTGGTTGAGGGTTGTCCCAGCTTGATGTAACCCAAACCTACATCATATAACGTCTTAAGTCTGCGATATATNNCTTGGTATGTTTTCAAAAAACATCATAGCTTCTTCTACAGTCATGTCCAGGACATCAGCTATGTTTTTTCCTTTATATTTTACCTGCAGGGTATCTCTATTGTACCGCTTGCCCTTACATACCTCACAGGGTACATACACATCCGATAGAAAGTGCATCTCAATTTTTAATATGCCGTCTCCACGGCAGGCTTCACAACGCCCACCCCGTACATTAAAGCTGAAACGACCTTTGTTATATCCCCGCATCTTGGCTTCGGCGGTCATGGCAAAAACTTCCCGTATGCCGTCAAAAACTCCGGTGTAGGTAGCCGGGTTTGAACGGGGTGTCCTGCCGATAGGTGACTGATCAATATTAACTACCTTGTCCAGGTGTTCTATCCCCAGGATTGTGTCATGTTGACCGGGTTTAATACTTGCACGGTTAAGTTCCCGGGCAAGGGCTTTGTAGAGGATTTCATTAACTAGTGTACTCTTGCCCGAACCTGATACACCGGTTACACAGGTCATCACTCCCAGGGGTATTTTAACATCGATGTTTTTTAAGTTGTTTTCGCGGGCTCCCTTTATTTCAAGCCATTTGCCATTGGAAGTCCTCCTGGCGGCAGGAATCTCAACCTGCTTAATACCGCTTAAATACTGTCCCGTTATGGATTCCGGGGTATTTATGATATCCTCAACGCAACCGGCTGCGACTACGTGACCTCCATGGACACCGGCACCCGGACCAATATCAACTATATAGTCAGCCGATCGTATAGTTTCCTCGTCGTGTTCTACCACTATGACGGTGTTACCCAAATCTCTCAGCCGTTTCAATGTTTTTATAAGTCTGGCATTGTCCCTCTGATGCAAACCTATGCTTGGTTCATCCAGTATATAGAGCACCCCTACCAGACTGGAACCAATCTGGGTGGCCAGTCTTATCCTCTGTGCTTCACCGCCGGATAATGTACCAGCTGCCCGGGATAATGTGAGATAGTCCAGGCCTACGTCTGCCATAAATTCAAGACGGGCGCAAATCTCTTTTATTACCTGGTGGGCAATAATCTGCTCTCTCTCGGTCAACGGCAGATTATTGAAAAAATTCAAAGCCTCTTTAACGGACATATTGGTTACCTGATTTATATTCAAACCACCCACCGTAACGGCCAGAACTTCAGGCTTCAACCTTGCACCATTACAGGCAGTGCAAAGATTTTCGCTCATGTATGCTTCAAGCTCCTCCCGGCTGTAATCTGAATCGGTTTCCTGGTATCTGCGCCGCAGGTTTGGAATGATTCCTTCAAACGAGGTTATAAAATGTCCGGAACCATAACTCCGGCTGTATTCAACCCGGATCTTTTCTCCCCGGGTACCATACAGTATGATATCTATAACTTTTTCCGGCAGATCCTTTACAGGGGTATTGAGGCTGAAACCGTAATGCTCAGCAAGAGCCTTCATATACATTCCGGCTATGCTGTCCTCGTTTTTGGTGTTCCAACCCGGTACCGAAATAGCACCTTCAGCTAATGATAAACTGGTATTGGGAATTATCAGTTCCGGATCAAGTTCTAAAAAGGTTCCTAAACCATGACATGTGGTACATGCTCCGTACGGACTGTTAAAAGAAAACATTCTGGGTGTCAGCTCTTCTATGCTTATTCCACAGTCGGGACAGGCATAGTTCTGGCTGAAAAGTATCTCTTCATCCCCAATTACATCTACCAATACGAGGCCACCGCTTAAGTTCAGCACCGTCTCCAGCGAATCGGCCAGTCTTCGCTCAATCCCCGGTCTGACAATTATTCTATCCACTACTACTTCAATTGTGTGTTTTCTGTTTCTGTCCAGTTTTATTTCTTCCGAAAGCTCACGCATTTCCCCGTCTACACGGACGCGGACATAGCCGTCTTTTCTGATATCATCAAGCAGGCGTACATATTCACCTTTCCTGCCCCGTACCAGCGGAGCTAAAAGCTGAATCCTGGTACCTTCCTCCATTTCCATGATGGCGTCCACCATCTGCTCAACTGTCTGCTGTTGGATTCTCCTTCCGCAGTTAGGACAATGGGGAATACCTATCCGCGCAAATAAAAGGCGGAGATAGTCATATATCTCGGTAACCGTTCCTACCGTAGAACGGGGATTTCTCCGGGTAGTTTTTTGGTCAATGGATATGGCAGGGGACAGACCTTCGATGTAGTCTACATCCGGCTTCTCCATCTGGCCCAGAAACTGACGGGCATACGCCGACAATGATTCAATATATCTTCGCTGTCCCTCGGCATAAAGGGTATCGAAAGCCAGGGAGGATTTGCCCGAACCGCTGAGCCCGGTAAATACCACAAATTTATCCCTGGGAATCATTAAATCTATGTTTTTTAAATTATGCTCTCTGGCACCTTTCACGAAAATAAACTTGTTGCTGTTCATACGTTCTATAACCTTCTTCCTTCAATTCCTCATATTCTGCTAAAATGATTCAAAGTAAAGTATAACAGAATTTCATCATAAATTAAAGAAGTATATAATCTGAAGAATATTATTCCAGCCATGGAGCTTTAAGATGGCCTCCATAATATTTTTCATATTTTATCAGCATAATGCTGAAGAATATTATTTCAGCCGCTGGTGCTCCAAAGCTAAGAGCCTGTAATACTTGCTCCGGGGCCTTCATCAAACTCGCTTCACTCAGACAGTGATTCGGCCTAATCCTCCGCTGCGTTAACAGGCTCTAGGCTTTTCCGCAAGGCGGCTTCCATAATATTCTTCAAACAAAGCTCATTGGTAGCAGTATAGCCGAGTAAGTGTATGTGCAGAATATTATTCCAATCACTGGTGTTCCAAGGCTAAGAACCTGTAAAACTCGCTCCAGGCCTCCACCAAAACTCGCTTACGCTCAGACATTGGTTCTGGCTGTCTTCCGCTTTGTTAACAGGTTCTAAGCCTTTTCACAAGGTGATTTCCATAGTATTCTACACACAGTGCTTATTGATGGAAGATTATTATTCCAGCTAATGGTGTTGCAAGGTAGCTTCCATAATATTCTTCAAACATATTTAAGTTTTGTAGTTTGCTTTAATTCCTACCCCAGGCTTTATCGGCGACAGCCCGGTGCTCTTCTATCCCAACTACCTTATATAGCTCATCAGGATTGACGGGAACATCGGTTAATTCGTATTTTAATTTTAATTTGATTATACGTCTTACCGATTCGTTGATCCGCTCCATAGGTATGGTTCCATCTTCCACAGCGTTAAGAATTGCTTCATAGGCTTTCTTTTGACGTTCGTGGCTGTGACACACCGATACTATATCGGTTCCGGCCAAAACTGCCTTTACGGCAGCTTCTTCCATACTGTAATGTTTCTGGATAGCTCCCATGTCCATATCATCGGATATAATCACGCCATCAAAATTAAACCTTTCACGAAGTACTCCGGTTATCATTTCTCTGGATAAACTGGCAGGCAGTTTTTCATCCATGATGCTGGGGAATACAATATGGGCTACCATTACCATGTCAGCACCTGCTTCAATAGCCTTTCTGAAGGGAACCAGTTCAAAATTTTCCAGTCTGTCCCAACCATGGTCTATACTGGGCAGATCGATGTGAGAGTCCATTACCGTATCACCGTGACCTGGAAAGTGTTTGATTACTGGGATAATCCCACCGTCGCGCAAACCTTCCATGAGGGCTATTCCAATCTCGCTCACAGTTTCGGGAGTAGTTCCCGGAGCTCTGTCACCGATAACTGTGTTTTTGGGATTACTGAATATATCCAGTACAGGCGCAAAATTAAGATTAAAGCCATAGGCTTTCATCTCCAGTCCCGTAACCTTGCCAACATCGTATGCCAGCTGGGCTGATTTCCTGTTGCTTATCACAAGGTTAGCCGGAAATTTAGTAGCATCGGCTGGCAGCCGGGTGACCCTGCCGCCTTCCTGATCGGCTGATATTATTAATGGAAGCGGATTATCCTTATTCAACTCTTTCAGATCATTGTTAAGCTTTACCAGCTGGGAACTATCCTTAACATTCCTTGAAAATAATATAACGCTTCCTACGTGATAGTTTTTTATCATATCCTTAACAGCTTCGGATGGTTCAAACCCGTCGAAGCCAACGATTATCATCTGGCCAATCTTTTGCTTCAACGTCATGTTATCAATATACTCCTGAACCTGCATCTCAAGCAGAGTATCAGGATCCGGTGTTTCTTCTTCGGGCTCAGAGGTATTATCTTCGGAAGCCGGACTGTCATCCTCTGAAGGAGAAACGGGTTGTTCCTGTTCATTTTCTTCGGATTTTGGCGGAGATTCACTGTCGATGTTTTTTCCCTCATCCTCCGGTTCTTCATGTCCCGGAGGAACAAAAAAAGAACAGCTTGTTAATAAAAACAACATTGATAGCAAAAATGCCAGCAAAACAAACCAGGTTTTATTCGAATACTGCATATATTGATCCTCCTGTATAATATCTCTTAAACCTTATTAAAGCAATCTTATAAACTTCACATAAATTATACCCCTATTCACAAAAGCAAATCAATCAAGCTTTAATAATGACAGATGATAAAAAAAGAGGTGGTATCCATTTACCACCTCTTTTAACCTGTTACAGGAATTCCTGTAAAATTTTTATTCCGTATCCCTTGAGGGTTATATATCCCGTAAGTTGCTCATTTGTCAGCATATCCAAATACTCCTTGCTGCCCAGATCCACACTTCTCTCCTCCGGAGCAAAATTGAGAATAAACACGAAGTTTCTCTCTCCGTCCGAACGAAGTTGTGCAGTAACACCCTCGGGCAGTTCAGCGCAGATAGCTCTCTTAAGGCTTAAATCATTGATTAGCCAGCTGTAGAAATCGTCCAGGAAGTCGTCATTGTTTCTAAAGGCAATGTAGTATGCCTTACCCTTTCCGAAAGAGTTTACCGTAAATGCAGGTCTGCCGGCATAGAAATCGCTCTTATAGGTAGCCAGTACCCGGGCGGTTTCAGCATGGATCAAGTCGCACAATTCTCTTGCCTCATATTCATTCTTAAGGCCGAGGGAACTTCCGTCTTTAAGAACGACATGGTTTATATCATGTTCGTACAGCGCGTCTATTTCCTCCGACCATATGCCTGTTACCTTCCGCAATGGTCCCGGAAAACCTCCCAGGAAACACAGATCATTTTCATCAACTATACCGCTCCAGTAGGTGGTAATAAAGATACCGCCGTTTTCAACAAACTTCTCAATCCTTTCAGCCACTCCGGGCCTTACCATGTACAGCATGGGGGCTATAAGCAGCTTATAACCCGAAAAATCGCAATCCATATCTATGACATCTACCGGAACTCCCCGTTTCCAGAACGGCCGGTAATGCATCTGACATGTCAGCTGGTAATCCTTCTTTTCCCGTCTGGGTCCCTGGGCATCCTCCATTGCCCAATAGTTTTCCCAATCATAGATAACTGCTACATCTGGCTTTACTGTGGAACCTACAACAGGATCCAGCTTTTTAAGGACCTTGCCAACCTCTGCAACATCCCTGAATACCCGGGTATTTTCATGTCCGCAGTGATCCACCACAGCGCCATGGAATTTTTCAGAACTTCCTCTGCTTTTACGCCACTGGAAATACTGGACGGTGTCCGAACCATGAGCTACTGCCTGTATGGAGGACAACAAATGCATTCCCGGACGTTTTAGTTTAGCAACTTCCTGCCAGTTGGTCATGCTGGGTGTGCTCTCCATGAGCATAAAGGGTTTTCCGTCTTTGAGGGAACGGTTTATGTCGTGAACAAAACCAATTTTAGATGCAAGTTCCCAGTCAGGTTCCCGTCCATGCCATGCAGGATAGCTGTCCCACGATACCACATCCACTTCCTTGGCAAATTTCCAGTAGTTGAGGCCTGGATAAAGTCCCATGAAGTTGGCAGTTACAGGCACATCAGGGGTAATCTCCTTCAAAGGAGCAATTTCGTTCTTAAAAAACTCTATTGTCTGATGGGTAACAAACCTCTTCCAATCCAGATTGAGACCGTGAATTGACGTTTCGCCGTGAGGGGCAGGTGACTGAATCTGACTCCAATCGGTATATGTATGGCTCCAGAATGCAGTCCACCATGCATGATTTAGCTTATCCAAATCTCCGTCGTATTTTTGCTTAAGCCATTCCCTGAAAGCCTCCTGGCACAATTCACAGTGACATTCGCCGCCGTACTCGTTGGAAACATGCCAAACCAGAAGTGCCGGGTGATCCTTATAGCGTTCGGCAAGTTTCTGATTGATGATGCGGGTTTTTTCCCGGTATACAGGTGAAGTATAGCAGTGGTTGTGACGGGCTCCAAACAGAATTCTTACACGGTCTGCGTTAACGCGAAGTACCTCAGGATACTTGGCAGCCAGCCATGCCGGCCTTGCTCCGCTGGGGGTTGCAAGAACAGCGTAGGCATCGTTTTCAGCCAGCTTATCCATAATAGTATCAAGCCAGCCAAACTCAAATTTGCCTTCCTCTGGTTCCAAACTTGCCCAAGAAAATATGCCTACTGACATTACATTACAGTTTGCCAGCTTCATCAGGCGCATATCTTCGTCCCAGACTTCAGGGGTTGACATCCACTGATCCGGGTTATAGTCGGCGCCATGAAGAAAGTGTGGACATTTTGGGTTTATCGGGGAATACTTTTTTTCCATCCTGTACCACCCTCCTTATTAATTTAATACATAGGCTTTTGTAAAACCCTAAAATTCTCTATTTTTCAGGGTTTTACTTCTTATTTCAAGCA
>LFTM01000138.1 GCA_001513505.1 Clostridiales bacterium DTU092
CTCCTGTCGTGAATATCAAATATGGTCTCCAACTCATCGGCCCCGCCTTCAAAGGGGCTAAACGATATCCGCCCAAGTCTTTTCAGTCTATTTTCCTTCCGCTTCATGGTACCAATGGATTTTCGGCTAAGCTGTTTTCTCATATAATCATAAAAGTTCTGTGCATCAATATTTGTATAAAAGCATTTCAGGCTGGTTTCAAAAAAGTGCCATTTATTATTACTTAAGTACTGTTTTACCGCGTAGTAACCATCATAGCCTTTTAATAAGCCGTGCAAATTTATCACGAATCTTCCATTCATGTTAATAAGATAATCAACGATCTTTTCGATGCCCTGTACTCTATATGCTTTTTTTATAATGAACTCCATACTGCCTGCCTCATCCCCGCCAATAAACCTTATCTCCTCATATCCCCTTTTGGATACCTTCATAAGAGGACAGAAGCCTACAATCTCACCATCTTCAATCAACGTGAGGATAAAGGGCTTAATGTCCCGGCCGTGGTATTGCCACCACATATAAAGCCACTCCAGTTTTGCATATACTATATTGCTATCAATATCGGACAATATACCATCCCATATATCCCTGTAGGGCAGGATATCATCCAAACTGTTAAACACCTGTATTTCCACTTCCCTCCCCTTTCTCCGGAAAAATATTAGCCATACTCACACCAATAAAAAACCAGAGATGTCTCCAATGCAACGTATCTATCACCATGCTGTTTATCATAGTGCCTGCCAATATAGCTAATAAGGCTGCAGGCGTCAGAACAGCATAAGATCTCTCCCGCCTGAAATCAAGTATTAGCCTGTAGAAAATATAGACCAGGCTGCTGATGAATATCCCGAACCCCGCTACTCCGTTTTCAGCCGACAGCCTAATAAAGAAATTATGGGCAGAAAAATGTACTCCCGTCTGATCCATTACGGCATATTCAAACTGTCCCGGCCCATAACCCAGCGGATTAAGCAGTGCCAGCCTGATCCCTGCATTTTGAACCGCAAACCGGTCTGTGTCGTATAACTGCAAACCCAATCTGCTTAATATAAAATTTTTCATCTCATGGCTCAATCCGTAATTCCAGATAAGGAATCCGGCTACGGCAACTATGGCTGCATATATCAACAGTCTTTTATAGTTCACGCTTTTATAATCAATTTTCCGTATGTTTAATGCGAAGTATAACAATATACAAACCGCCAGATTTAACCATGCTCCCCTTGAAAATGAAGCTATAATTCCCAGCAAATTTATAATAATGAGAATGGTATGTACCCATACAGGATACCGTATGAGCCTTTTTCCCCTCATATCGTCCAAAAGCATCAAAACGGCCGGTACCAAAAACGGTCCCAATACATTTGGATCTTTGAAAAATGCCTTTATTCTGTATTGATCATACATCAGCAGGGACGGAAACACACCAATATGAGCCGATACGCCTAATAATGCCGATAGGGTGCCGGATACTATGTATGCCATTAATAACCCCTTCATGTTTTTACGGGAAACATACATAAATAAATAAAGGCAAAATATAATAAGATACAGGGTTATAACATAATATCTGATGCCTGCCTCCATGTCTGTTATATAGAAAAGCTGTAGTGTGTTCAGAATAGCGAAAAGTATAAATGATAAAACCACAACCTTACAGCCCTGAAGTTTTGCAAGCTCTATATAATCCCCTGCAATTCCAAATATAAAAAGCGGCACAAACAGCATGTCACAGGGAGCAGGTTCGAAAAACACCACGGATAATAGCAAGGTGTTAAGGACAACCACCCAATGGTACTTGTATACCAGAAGACCTGCCAGGACACAAGTCCCTGCCAATACCGGGATATACAGCCGGTCTATCCCCATTAACACAGGAGACAGACCGGCCACTACGCCTGCCATTATAAACACATATATTTTTCTTTTGTCCAGGGGATTAGGCTTCCCTGTAGATCCTGTCATAGGCTGCCACCATCCTGTCCTTGGAAAAATGTTCTGTTGCCTTTTTTCTTCCCGCCTCACCCATACGCGTTCTCAGATCTTTATCATCCAGCAATAAACATATATAGTCGGCTCCCTGATGTATATTAAGGTCAGTTATCATATAGCCGTTTGTCCCATGATCTATAATCTCGGGTATTCCGCCTACCTGGCTGCTTATCACCGGCTTTCCTGCAAACATTGCTTCTATCAGCACTATAGGAAGCCCCTCCCATTTCGAAAACATTGTCACTATATCCATGTCATTCATAAGCTCCCTGGCGTCAGCCCTGGTCCCCAGCATATATACATCATTATCCAGCCCTAATTGCTGTATGACCTGCCGGCAGTCCTCATTCATAGGTCCATCCCCTACTATGACCAGCTTCGCCCGATGTCCCCTCCTCAGTATTTCATTGAACACCCGTATTGTGTATACCGGCTGTTTAGGCTCCCTAAGGCGCATTACCGTACCTATTACGGGTATATCCTCCTGTATATTCAGTTCCCGGCGAAGTTTTCCCCGTAAGGTGGGTGCCGGGTCAATTCCGTTATATATGACACGGGCTCTGTCTGGCAGAAGCCACCCCATTCTTAGCCCCTTATCCATGTGATGATGTGAAACACACAAGCACATGGTACATCTTCGTCCTGCCACCTTTTCAGCAAGCCCCAGTATCTTCTGCAGCCATCCCGGCTGGTATTCGTTGATCCCCCAGCCATGGACAGTGAAATAGATCTTAGGCACTCCAGCCATGAAGGCAGCCAGCCTCCCCAATATTCCCATCTTGGAACTGTGAAAATGAGCTATATCGTACCTTTCCTTCTTCATAAGACCATATAATTTACAAAAGGTACTTATGTCATAGAATGGGGATATTTCCCGCCTGAGCTGAGGAATACCTATAATCCGTACACGCTTCCCCCCCTGAGTTTCCAAATCTTTTATCCATTGTATAAGCTCGCCGCCCGGATAAGTGGCAAGGGTAATATCATACCTGTCTTCAGGTAAGGATGATATAAGGTCGTAGACCACCTTTTGGGCTTCTCCCATCTCGGAGAGGGTTATACCCATCAATATCTTTACTTTTTTAACCCCACACTCCTCAACACTCCTTTATATATAAAGCCTTATCCCTAATGCAATAAGGCATATGATGATAAACAATGCCAAGGGCAGAAGATTCTGCACAGCTATAAAAACCCCGAAAATTCCTGCAACTATGGCCCAGACGTATATCAAAACCACTGCATATACAGGCTTTAATCCTTTTTTCAAAAGCCTGTGGTGTATATGACAATCATCAGCTTTGAGCACACTTTTCCCTTTCAAAGCCCGCCTTAGCATACTGCTGCCGGTTTCAAATATGGGCACTGCAAGTATAATTACTGGAACCAGTATGGAAGCACTGCTTCTTTCTGCATTGACGTACATTATTGAGCATACGGATAGTACAAATCCTAAAAATAGGCTTCCTCCATCGCCCATAAAGAGTTTGGCAGGATTAAAGTTATATATCAAAAATCCAAGGGTTGCCCCTATGAGTATTGAAGACAACTGATTTAACGCGGTATAACCAAACAGCATGGATATTACGCCAAAAGCGCTGCCCGCAATAAGTGTAATACCTCCTGCCAATCCATCCAGCCCGTCAATAATATTGACTGTATTGGTAATACCCACCATCCAGACTACACTGACCAGCACATCAATAACCGGCATCCACAGGACATCCCCCGCTACATAATACTCAATGTGAAACCGGATACCCGACAGAGCAGCCAACAGGGCACAAAATGTCTGTACCGCCAACTTGTGTACAGCATCAATATCCCATATATCATCAATGGTACCTGCAGCTACAATTAACCCTGAATATATGATGAAACCAGGCTTATTGGTGATATGATCCCCGCTTACCAGCAATGACAGTGCAAAAGCCGCAAATATTCCCAGCCCTCCCAAAAGGGGAATGGGTTTTTGATGTGGCTTTCTCCCACCAGGCTTATCCATTATGTGAAACTTTCTGGTAAAAAAAATGATAACCGGCATTATTAAGCAGGAAGCCGTTAATGAAATAAGAAAATAAGACATTTTATCTCCCCTTATGTCTTCCACTTATTAACACTATGATGAAGGCTGACATAAACAGGGAAAAAACAGCGGCAATCATTATATTCAATTTCAGATTCGGCCTTGATGGAACAGAAGGAACATATGGTTTATCCACCACTTTCAAATGGCTTTTGTTAAACAGCTTACATATCCTTTTTCTCAATACCTTTATCAGTGTATTGGCTATCTGATAAGCGGTTTCTGCATCGTTATCCTCTACCGATATATACATAAGCCCGGTATCTTCTTCGTAGGATACTTTAATTTTTCTCTGTAGGTTTTCCACGCTATATTCAAGATCCAGACATGATATAATCTGTTCCATTACCTGATTGCTGGTGGCAATGGTCTTATATATCTTTGCAGTTCTTGACACGTTGTGATGATCTTTTGAAGCATATTTATCCACCATAAGGGTACCTGAAGATACATAAACCCTATCAATAAAATATCTGCTGGCTACAGCGCTTACCGCAACCGATACCACCAGCATACATATAATCATCCATAGCCATCTCTTCAAAGCATGGGTATTTTTTTTCTCATATACATCACCTGCATCTATTTTCTTATGTAAAAAATCACGTGTACTACATGTTATGTTTTTTTGATATACCTTGTTACAAAAAAAGCCCCCGAACTGCTCAATTATTTAAAGCAGTACGGGGACTAGTCTGAATAACGAATAGTTTGCCTGCAGCTTAAAACGGTATACCCAGTTTCCTCACTCCTTCAACCATCCTGTTCCATTCCGCAACCATGCTGTCAAGATATTCCATTCCTGCCCGGGTAATACGATAGTACTTCCTGGCCGGTCCGCTGGGGGAATCTTTTCTGTATATCTGCGTATATCCTTCAGAATTCAACCGCCGGAGTATGGCGTATACCGAACCGTCATACACATCGGTGAACTGGTCCTTTATGGTCTTCATTATTTCATAGCCGTACATATCCTTATCCCTCAATTGATAAAGGATGCAAAGCTCCAGTACGCCCTTTTTCAGCTGGGTATTCATGGCGTTTTTGCGTTCCTCCTTTGTACTATCCTGTCCCATTAACGGGTATCTCCGGTATCCTCAATCACAATGGTTCCCGCCAGCCTGTCATGAATGGTATTGCTTGTTTTTGAAAAAGCCGCCCAAAAGAATGAAACTATATAGGATATGTTCCAGGTCAAACCGGCGAGCAAAACCTTGCCAATAAACTGGCGGATGAATACATCCATAGGTCTCAAGGCCTTTCCATCCTTTTTTACAACCTTTATATTCATGATCCGCATACCTATTGTCCTGTCCTTCATTATAATCATGCACAGCGTTCCATATAGCCAGAAGAATAAAAATGAGACTGATAAAGGCAAGATATGATATATTATTGTGTTCTTAATTAAATCCCAGGAATATGCATCTGAGAAGACAGAACCGGAATATGGATCGACAATCATGAAATTACTTAAAACAATAAATATGGGGAATATCGGATTATACGGCAACATCGGAAAAACAGCGCTAAGAAGAATTCTGGGCCTTTCAAAGAAAAAAAGTATAATAAACGGAATCAAAGATAATATACCGTCAATGAGAAATGCCACAACCCGTTTTCCAAGGGATGCCAGCGGATAACCATCCTCAATTGCCGTAGCCGATCCCCTGTTACCCGACGACTCATCCAATATGTTTCTGGCAACCAGAGCCGGGGAGCCGATCATGTCCGATATTTCATCTTCAGTCCTGTTGTCATCCAGACCCGCTTCAAATATCTCATCATAATCCATCAGAATACTTTCCAGCTCGTCATCCGTAATTTTACCCTCCAGATTAATCCTCAGCTCCCTTAAGAATTCACTTTTTTTCACCGTTATCCCTCCGCAACTATTATTCATTGAATAGTAGTCTGTTATTGATTATATCAGACTACTGTTTAAAACACAATAGTAAATTTCCATAATTTTATTGTAATAAAAAGGATATATAAAATCTGTAGAGAATATATACCGGTAAATTATATAAATTTACTGAAAAAAATAATACATACTGCAACTTTATAACACATATAA
>LFTM01000319.1 GCA_001513505.1 Clostridiales bacterium DTU092
ATTTTCAATTACCAAAACCTTTCCCACAATACATACCTCCCCGTTGTGTTCTTTATTACATCTCATTGATTCTTATAATGTCACTACAATAAATAAGAACAACCAACCATAAATAGCTTTTTAAACTATAAACAATTCCGCGATTACCATTATCAAGCGCTCTTCCTACTTCGCTTCTTTATTTATAAATTCCTCCACTTCCCCTATGGACGGCATAGCAGACTGAGCTCCTTTACCGGTAGTAGATATGGCTCCAACTGCATTGGCAAACCGAATACATTCCAAAATATCATTGCCATGAGACAAAGCAAATGCGAGACCTGCATTGAAGGAGTCTCCGGCAGCCGTCGTATCCACTGCGTTCACTTTAAAGCCGGGTATATGAACAAAATTATCCCGGGTGATCAGATATGCGCCTTTTTTTCCGGCTTTTGCAACGACATTTTTCACGCCTTTACTTATAAGCCACCGGCCGGCTTTTTTTAAGTCTTCATCATTCTCAATTTTTATTTGGGTTAACATTTCTATCTCAGTTTCATTTGGAGTAATATAATCCACATATTTATACATCTCATCAGGTAACGCCATTGCAGGTGCGGGATCGAAAATAATGGTTTTCCCGGCTTTATTCAGTCGTTCCATTGTATACAGTATGGTGTCCAATGGTATCTCCAGCTGAAACAGGAAAATATCCCGAGCCTCCATTAGATCCCAATTCTCATCAATAAGCGTTCTATCGACTTTTCCATTGGCACCTGGAATAACGACAATACGGTTCTCACTGGTGCTGTCCACTTCTATCACTGCAATACCGGTTGATATGCCTTCATGCACCTTTACTGTGTCAGAGGAGACACCATTCATCTTAAGATTATTCAGATACTGCTCTCCAAATAAATCATTTCCAACCTTTCCTACCATCAGCACATCTGCCCCCAGGCGTCCCAGGGCTACAGCCTGATTACCGCCCTTTCCTCCGGGATATGTAGCAAAATCATTACCGATTATGGTTTCTCCAGGCTTTGGAAATCTGTCAACTGTTGCTACCAGATCCATATTTAAGCTGCCAATTACACATGTCTTCATCATCTATCCCCTCTCTCGAAGTCAAGTCCAAAATAGTGTGTAAATTGCCTCGGTTGTTAAACAGCAACCAGCCAGACACC
>LFTM01000308.1:0-8228 GCA_001513505.1 Clostridiales bacterium DTU092
GCGTGTCTTTACTTTTTTGAAATGAGGAGTTAGAATAATATTAATATGAGGGGTAGAAAGGCAGTGAAGGAATGCCTGCTAATCAATATGAAATACTGGCTTTGACACTAAGATACTGGTTTGTTTTGCTTGTCATGTATATATTTTGGCGAAGTTTGCTTTCCACATGGCGGCGTTTAATGAAACCAAATGACTACCATGACGAGCCTACCGGAAATATTCCGTTTATACTGGTGCTTTTTGCATTAAGTGCCATGATACTTTTGTCACTAAAAGATAATATCAACCCGTTGATTATGGTTTTGGGAGTTCTTATATCTGCGGCTTTTTTGTTTCAATATCTATTTATCAGCCGTTTTTTTGCTGGAATTGATAAATATGTGCTTCTGATGGTAGATACTCTTTGTATTATCGGTTTTGTCATGCTTCAGAGATTGAACCCCGATCTTGCATTCCGGCAGGTAGAATGGTTCCTGATGGGGAGCGTCACACTGCTGTTTTTCTTAATATTTACGAAGTATTTCAGACGTTGGGAACGATTGAAATACTTGCTGATGGCAGTTGGGTGCGCACTTTTATTGCTAACGCTGATAATAGGTAAGGAAGTCGGGGGGGCAAAGAACTGGATAGAAATTGGTAAATTCAATATACAACCCTCCGAATTTGTTAAGATAATACTGGTATTTGTGCTAAGCGCTGAACTGAAACAATCAAAGCCACGTATTAGGCGTCTGCCTGTTTTTATATTTATGGCAGCCGTTGTGCTTATGGTAGTGCTGCAGAAGGATTTGGGTGCGGCATTTCTGTATTTCAGCTTGTTCTTGTTTCTCTACTATATTGCAACCACCGATCTGCTGGTAACCATATGTACCGGTTTGTTAGCATCGGTTGGTGCGGTTTTAAGTTATTTTTTATTTGGACATGTTCGTGTCCGTATTGCAGCGTGGCGAAACCCGTGGGCGGATATAGAAAATAAAGGTTACCAGATTGCCCAATCCCTTATTGCCATCGCCAGCGGAGGCTGGGTTGGCTTAGGATTAGGGCTGGGTTCTCCTTACGTAATACCGGCTTCCAGAACCGATTTTATTTTTGCCGCAATATGTGAAGAGATGGGCATCTTAGTAGGTGTGGCTCTGATCGGGCTTTATATGCTCGTAATGATCAGGGGAATTAGCATTGCTATGGCTGCCCGGGAACCCGGTGAGACCTTACTTGCTATGGGCGCATCTATCTCTCTTGCGATCCAGAGTTTTACCATCATTGGCGGTGTAGTGAAGTTCATTCCCTTAACCGGTGTCACCATGCCTTTTGTAAGCTATGGAGGCAGCTCAATGCTGGCAAGTTTTGGGCTTATAGGGATTATTCAGGGGATCGCGTCAAAGAACCATGACATGATGCAGATGGAAGCTGAACAGCAGCCGGTTTACGAGAATGCGGGTGAAAACTATGGAGAAGATTAAAAGAAATACTGTAGTTGTACTGATATTCCTGATTGGGCTCTATCTGGCATTAATTGGGTATTTCTGTTATGCTGTGCTTTTCTACGGAAACAGATGGTTTTCCGATTCATATAATACAAGGGTCAAGTTGGATGCAAAACAACCCCAGATAATTCCCGGAGATATCCTGGACAGGAACGGTGACAAACTGGCATGGACGGAAAAAAAGACTGTTAAGAATCGTGAAACCGGTAAGAATGAAGATTACTACACCAGGACGTATTATTCAAAAGCCAGCAGCGTGGCGCATGTAGTAGGTTTTCACAACAGTGAATACGGCCGGATGGGTGTAGAGGCCTTTCATATATATTATCTGATGGGTTACAACAACAGCCTTATAGAGAGGATATATCAGAAAGCATTTTTGCCCCAGGAACGGGGTAATGATGTGGTTCTCACCGTGGACAGAAGACTGCAGGAATATATAAGCGGTTTGGTCAGTGCGAGAAAGAAAAAAAGCAGCGTGGTACTCCTGAATCCTAAAACCGGTGAGATACTTGCGATGGTGAGTTATCCAACCTTTGATCCAAACAATATAGATAAGGTCAAAGATGATAATCTTGTCAACCGGGCAACCCAGGGGCTCTTTTCACCGGGATCTATATTCAAACTGGTAACTGCAGCATCTGCTTTGGAGAACATTGAGGATATTCAGCAGAAAAAATTTGAATGTAAAGGGAAGATCACAATTGATGGTCAGGGAGTACAGTGTTATCAGGGTAAGGCACATGGGGAGCTGGATATACACCAGGCTCTATCTCTGTCGTGTAATACCTTCTTTGCCGAGCTCGGTGTGGAACTTGGGTGGAAAAAACTGTTGAATACCGGTAAACGGTTTGGATTTAACGATGACTTTCTGTTTGAGGATATAAAAGTAACACCCAGCAGTCTGCCTATAAACTATAGGGTTCAGGATCAGGAGCTTGCGTGGAGTGCGGTAGGGCAGGGAAAGGTTCTTGTTACACCTCTCCATATGGCTATGCTTGCAGCTTCCATTGGCAATGACGGAATTATGATGGAACCAAAACTGGTGTACAGAGTTATAGGGCGAAATAATAATATACAGAAACAACTCCAGCCGAAAGTGTATAAAACCGTCATGTCACATGAAGATGCACAGATACTTCAGCAGATGATGGAAACGGTGGTGTCCCAGGGTACCGGTAAGAATGCTCAGTCCAAGAAGGTTAAAATTGCGGGGAAGACCGGTACTGCGGAAACCGGCACCTCCAATCTTGCCTGGTTTATTGGTTTTGCTCCGGCCGATGATCCTACACTGGCTATTGCTGTATTGATTGAGGATTTAGGAAAGGGTGAAACCGGAGGCAGTGAAGCTGCACCCATTGCAAGAAAGATTATCGAAAAAGCTGTCGATCTAGGGTACTAATCTCATTAATTTGGAGAATATTATGGAAATCACCTAGCGGAAAGGCTAAGAGCCTGTTAACGCAGCGAAGGAATAGGCCGAATCACTGTTTGAGCGAAGCGAGTTTGATGAAGGCCCCGGAGCGAGGGTTACAGGCTCTTAGCCTTGGAGCTCCAGTGATTGGAATAATATTCTGTAATAGATAAAAGTGAAGATAGATGTTTTGGGATGACAAGACACTTGACAAGACACCTGCGCAAATTTATAATATCTCTATGCTGTCAATTCGTTATAAATTGCAGGTTTACAGTAGGTATGGCAATGAATTGCAGCTGGTTATTCTTTAATGGAGAAGGAGATATGATATTATGAAAACCAGAGATATTGTGGTTGGAGGATTGCTGGCTGCCATAGCTTTGTTGATACCGTTGCTTTTTGCAAATACACCCCTTATGGTTCATATCCCGCCCTTTTCAGCTACCATTGCATCTCATGTTCCCATATTACTGTCGATGGCCATAAGTCCTGCAGTGGCTATATTCACAGGTGTTGTATCGGGCATCGGTTTTGTTATCCGCACATCCCCGATTATTGGTGCAAGGGCTTTGATGCATGCTGTATTTGGCGGTTTAGGTGCATATGCCTACAGCAAAAAGATACCTTTTTACATTGTACTTCTGTTGACTGCACCGCTGCATGGTTTACTGGAGGCTTTGGTGGTACTGCCTTTTGGTTATGATCTAAATCAGGCTTTTGTAGTTGTCGGTGCAGGTACTGTGCTTCACCACCTGGTGGATGCAGCCATAACATTGGTGGTGTATAAGGTGCTGGTTAAAATGTCGTTTCTGGGTATATACCGTTGATGAATTCTTTTTTTATTTATAGGCGGAATATAGTATTTTCATATAACACAGTTTGTGCATTGTTGTGTGTTTTAATATTTACCGCATATTGAGCAACAGATTTGGCAAATCAGAAAAGGTTTAATCTAATTAGTACAGATATAGTTCGGTAAGGAAAATGCAGCTTGACAGTACGGTAACCAAACCTGTATATTGCTAGATAGATAGTATGTTTCGGGAACAGATAATTTCAGAAAATAATAGCGTGGCAGCAATAATAAAATGACCGTGAAACCAATAACGCTACAGGTAGGGGCATTTCACTATTAATAGTAAAGGGGATAGAACCATGGCATTATCAAGAAGGGATAAATTTTTCAAAACTGTCAGACGTGAGATGGAAGGATACATACCTTATGATTTTGATTTAAGCCCGTCGCAGATTGAAAGGTTCAGACAAAAAACCGGTGCGCAGGACTACAGGGATTATTATGATCTTCCAATGAGGTTTGTTGCGGTCAGTCCTGAAAAACGGAATATTGATTTTATGAAGTATTTTGACAGCCAGGATGGTGGAATAACTTTTGATGAATGGGGTGTAGGGCATAAAAAAGGTACATTGGAGCACTTTACAAAGATGCAACATCCCATGGAAAACTTTCAATCCCTTGAAGAATTTCAAAAGTATCCCTATCCCGATCCTGTAAAGGATTATAAATGGGACGGGTTTGCTGAAAAGGTTGCCGAATTAAAAGAGCGGGATCTAATAGTTGTGGCGTCCATGGCAATAACAATTTTTGAGATAGCCTGGTACTTGCGGGGGATGGAAAGGTTTTTGATTGACATGATGACCGATCCTGAACTTGCTTGCTATCATATGGATAGGATCACCAGTATACGATGTGAATGTGCAAGGAGATACGTTATGGCCGGTGTAGATGTTCTGCATATAGGCGATGATGTGGCTACGCAAATAGATATGATGATGTCTCCGGATGTGTGGAGAGAATTTTTAAAACCCAGATTAAAAAAAGTGATCGATGCGGCAAGGGAAGTAAAAGAGGATATTATCATTGATTATCATAGTGATGGCAACATACAAAAGATTATACCCGATTTAATTGAGATTGGGGTGGATGTGTTAAACCCTGTGCAGCCTGAATGTATGGATCCCGTGGAGATCAAACAGCAGTACGGTGACAGGCTGTCGTTCAGAGGAACTATTGGTACGCAGACCGTCATGCCTTTTGGAACCCCTGAAGAAGTAGACGAGGTGTGCAGGGAAATGATACAAAAGGTGGGTAAAGGAGGAGGCTTTATTCTTGCACCTACACACGTTATTGAACCGGAAGTTCCATGGGAAAATATTGAGGCAATGATAAATGCCGTGAAAAAATATTCCAGGTATTAGAATATAGGTATGCAGAAGCAATAAAGGACAGTGGATGGTATGGAGCATATTAAAGAAAAATTAAAAAATTTACCGGATCATCCGGGAGTCTATATAATGAAAGATGATACTGGCAGTGTTATCTATGTAGGGAAAGCGGTGTCGCTACGAAACAGGGTCAGACAGTATTTTCAATCTTCCAGGAATCATTCTCCCAAGATCCGTGCTTTGGTCAAACAGATACGGGACTTTGAATATATCCTGACAGATTCGGAATTGGAAGCTCTTATCCTGGAATGCAACCTGATTAAAAAACACAGGCCAAAGTATAATGTTATGCTTAAGGACGATAAGAGCTATCCCTATATAAAGATAACAACTGAAGAGGAGTATCCCAGAGTCATAGTAACCCGGAGGGTAAAGAAGAGTGACGGCAAATATTTTGGTCCTTACACAAATGTAAAAGCTGTCAGGGAAACCGTAGAACTGCTTAGAAAGATTTTTCCCATAAGATCCTGTAACCGGAACGTTAAACAAGGTGTGAAGGAAGGACGGCCCTGCCTGTATTATCATATAAACCAGTGTCTGGGACCGTGTCAGGGTAATGTTGACAGGGAAGAATACGGCTCCATGATTAAACAGGTCTCCAAATTTCTTGAAGGAAAGCACGGTGATCTGCTTCAGGAACTGAGGCTAAAAATGGATGAAGCGGCTAACAATCTTGAGTTTGAGAAGGCCGCCCGTTTGAGAGACAGAATAGCTGCAGTGGAACAAATACTTGAAAGGCAAAAGATAGTAAACACCACGACGGTTGAAGATATGGATGTTATAGCTTTTGCCGCGGGTGCAGACAATACCGTGGCACAGGTGTTTTTTATACGCAACAGCAGTCTTATTGGAGCTCAGCAACTGGTCATTGAGGATACACAGGGTACCGAGCTAAATGAGATAATATCGTCCTTTATCAAGCAATTCTATCTTATGTCCCAGTATATACCCAAGACCATCCTCATACAGGATGATATAGAGGATGCTGATGTTATCGTGAAGTGGCTGTCCGATAAGAGGGGAAACCGTGTATATCTGCATGTTCCCAAAAGAGGTGAAAAAAAGAAACTGCTGGAAATGGCTGCGCGCAATGCCGATGAGGCGCTGCAGAATATATCCGAGAACATCAAGAGGGAAGAGGCAAGGACTAAAGGTGCTGTCAAAGAACTGGCTGACTATTTAGGTTTAAATCAACTGCCAGACAGGATAGAAGCTTTTGATATCTCTAACATACAGGGAACCGACTCAGTGGCATCCATGGTTGTCTTTGAAGAGGGAAAACCAAAGAACAGAGATTACAGAAGATTCAAAATCAAGAGCGTCAAAGGTCCGGATGACTTCGCCAGTATGGCTGAGGTGCTGGAAAGACGTTTCAGGCGGGGTCTGGAGGAAAGAAGGGAACTGACGGAGCAGGGCAAGTCAGTTGATGACGGTAAGTTTTCACGTATACCGGATCTGGTTCTGATAGATGGCGGCAAAGGGCAGTTAAATATTGCAGTTGAAGTTATAAGAGGCTTGGGGTTAAACGATATTACCGTTATAAGCCTGGCTGAAAGGTTTGAGGAAGTATATGTGGAAGGCCAGGATGAGCCGGTTAATATACCCAAACATTCAGCTGCCCTCCATCTTTTACAGAGGATACGGGACGAAGCTCACCGTTTTGCATTAAACTATCACCGGAGTCTCAGAAAAAAAAGCAGCCTGCATTCGGTATTGGAAGAAATTCCGGGAATTGGCGAGAAACGGAGAAAAACACTGATTAAACATTTTGGAACAATAGAAGCAATAAAAAACGCATCCCTGGAGGAGCTGGCAAGTGTAGAGGGCATGAACCGCAGGGCTGCGCAAAAAGTCCTTGAATATCTTAAGTTATAGTATAAAGTTAATCCATGCAGAAATGCAGGAACGGGAATGCCGAAAATCAATGCTGGACACGTCTTTGTCCAGCGTATATACTATATAGTAGTATATATTGTAAATAGGGGTGGGGCCAAATGAAGAGGTTATACCTTTCTGAAACCGATAAAAAAATTGGCGGTGTATGTGGAGGAATTGCCGAGTATCTTGAGGTTGATTCTACTGTAATCCGGCTTGCCTGGCTGCTCATATCTCTTTTCACTGCTCTATTTGGAGGTGTTATTGCCTATCTGATAGCCTGGGCAATCATACCCCCGAGGCAACGGACATTATAAATTCCGACGAATTAAAATGATTGATAGTATTTGCAAAGTATTTGCACTAAATATAGCAAGATATTGAGGTGACAGTAGTTGAAATACAGAATGATAGCGATTGATTTGGACGATTCACTGTTAAATGATGACATAATGATAAGCGAGAAGAACAAGCGTGCATTAAGATACGCTGTTGAACAAGGAGTTATAGTAACCATAGCAACGGGTCGAATGTTTAGATCCACAATTCCCTTTATAAAGCAACTTGGCATTGATTCTCCGGTCATAACATATCAGGGGGCACTTGTAATAAATCCTTCTACCAGTGAGATGCTTTTACACATCCCTGTGGAGCTGGATATTGCAAGGGAAATTATTTCGATATGCCAGGAAAAAAATATACATTTACAGGTATTTGTTGATGATAAATATTATTATGAGCAGGATAATGAATATTCGGCTATTTACCGGAGGGTAAGCGGAATAAAGGGCGAGGCTGTAGGTTCTCTGATGAATTTCTTAAAAACTGATCCAACCAAGCTTTTAATGGTGGATCAGCCTGAAAATATATTAAAATGGCAGGAGTTATTCAGAGAGAAGTACAAGGGAAGGCTGGAGGTAGCCGTATCAAAAGCCAATTATCTTGAGTTTACAAATATAAAGGCTACCAAAGGGAATGCACTTAAATATCTGGCAGATAAACACGGTATAAACCGTGAGGAAATAATTGCTATTGGTGATAGTTTTAATGACTTGCCCATGTTGAGCTATGCCGGTTTAGGTGTGGCTATGGGGAACGCCTCTGAGTTTGTAAAAAGTCAGGCTGACTATGTAACATATACCAACAATGATGACGGGGTTGCTCATGTTGTGGAGAAGTTTATCATGGAAGGGGGCAAGGCCTTTTGG